>JAPSKJ010000206.1 GCA_031177735.1 Nocardioides sp. | reverse complement strand
AAGACCTCCCGGGCCTCGTCGGCGAACACCGACTCGTCGGGGTGCCGCCCGGAGTAGTGGGTCAGCACGAGCCGTCGGGCGCCGGCCTCACGAGCGATGCCGGCGGCCTGAGCAGCGGTGAGGTGGGCGTACTCCGCGGCGAGGTGCTCCTCCCCCGTCAGGTAGGTCGACTCGCACACCAGCAGGTCGACGCCGCGGGCCAGCTCGACCGCCGCCCGGCACCAGCGGGTGTCCATCACGAAGGCGAACGACTGTCCGGCCCGAGGCTCGCTGACCTCCGCCAGGGTGACCCGGCGACCGTCGACGTCGGCCCAGCCGCGGCGGGCCAGCTCCCCCACTGCCGGTCCGGAGAGCCCGACGGCGGCGAGCCGGTCGGGCAGGAGGCGTACGCCGTCGGGCTCCTGCAGTCGCCAGCCGTAGGCGTCGATCCGGTGGTCGAGGGCGCGGGCGGTGAGCGTGAGGGTCGGCCAGGAGTCGACCACCCCGTCGGAGGAGACGGGATGCTCGCGCACCGGCGGCGTGGTGAAGGAGGCGGAGGCACGACGCAGCCGGTCGACGTACTCCTGTCCGGAGGCCGGGAAGTAGAGGTCGACGGTGGAACGGGTGCCGTCGAGCGCCATCCTCTGCAGCACGCCGGGCAGGCCGAGGCAGTGGTCGCCATGGAGGTGGGTGAGGCAGATCCGGGTGATGCTCGCCGCGGACACCCCGGCGTGCGTCAGCTGTCGCTGGGTGCCCTCGCCCGGATCGAACAGCACCACCTCGCGGCCCCACCGCAGCACCGTGCCCTGGTGGGCCCGCGTGCGGGTCGGCACCTGGGAGGCGGTGCCCAGGACGACGAGCTCGCGGTCGGTCACGGGCGCCTCAGCGCACGGGCAGGCCAGCGCCGGACAGCGCCTGCTTGACCTCGCTGATCCGCACCTTGCCGAAGTGGAAGATCGTCGCGGCGAGGACGGCGTCGGCGCCCGCCTCGACCGCGGGCGGGAAGTGCTCGGCCGCGCCGGCGCCGCCGGAGGCGATCACCGGGATGGAGACCTCCGCGCGCACCGCCCGGAGCAGGTCCAGGTCGAAGCCGTCCTCGGTGCCGTCGGCGTCCATCGCGTTGAGCAGGATCTCGCCTGCGCCCAGCTCGGCGGCCCTGGCCGCCCAGGCGACGGCGTCGAGACCGGCCGAGCGACGCCCGCCGTGGGTGGTCACCTCGAAGCCGGAGTCGGTGCCGGCGGCCCGTCGGGCGTCGACGGAGAGCACCAGCACCTGGTTGCCGAAGCGGTCGGCCACCTCGGCGATCAGCTCGGGTCGGCTGATCGCGGCGGTGTTCATGGCGACCTTGTCGGCCCCGGCGCGCAGCAGCCGGTTGACGTCGTCCACCGACCCCACGCCGCCGCCCACCGTCAGCGGGATGAAGACCTGCTCGGCTGTGCGCGAGACGATCTCCATCGTCGTTGCGCGGCCCTCGTGGGAGGCCGAGATGTCGAGGAAGGTCAGCTCGTCGGCGCCCTCGGCGTCGTAGGTCCGGGCCAGCTCGACCGGGTCACCGGCGTCGCGCAGCTCCTGGAAGTTGATGCCCTTCACCACGCGGCCCGCGTCGACGTCGAGGCACGGGATCACCCGGACGGCCAGGCTCACGCCGAGACCCCGCGGGTCAGCGCGAGAGCGTCCTCGAGGGTGAACTGACCGGTGTAGAGCGCGGTGCCGGCGATCGCGCCCTCGACACCGATCGGCACCAGGTCCATCAGCGCCCGGATGTCGTCGAGCGTGGTGACCCCGCCGGAGGCGACGACCGGGCGGTCGGTGGCGGCGCAGACCTCGCGCAGCAGCTGCAGGTTGGGGCCCTGCAGCATGCCGTCCTTGTTGACGTCGGTGACGACGTAGCGGGCGCAACCCTCCGCGTCGAGGCGGGCGAGGGTCTCGTAGAGGTCACCCCCGTCCTTGGTCCAGCCGCGGGCGGCGAGCGTGCGGCCGCGCACGTCTAGCCCGACCGCCACCCGGTCGCCGTAGGTGGCGATGGCTCGCGCGCACCACTCCGGCTGCTCGAGGGCGGCGGTGCCGATGTTGACCCGCCGGCAGCCGGTGGCCATCGCGGCTTCCAGCGACTCGTCGTCGCGGATGCCGCCGCTCATCTCGACCTGGATGTCGAGCCGCCCGACGATCTCGGCCTGGAGCTCACGGTTGTGCCCGTGGCCGAAGGCGGCGTCGAGGTCGACCAGGTGGATCCACTCGGCGCCGGCGTCCTGCCAGCGCAGGGCGGCCTCCACCGGGTCGCCGAAGCGCTTCTCGGAGCCGTCGACGCCCTGGACGAGCTGGACGGCCTGGCCGCCCTTGATGTCGACGGCGGGCAGGAGCTCGAGGTAGTCGGACACGCAGGATCTCTTTTCGAGGAGGTGGGGAAGGTCAGGCGGCCTTGACGGACTGCACCCAGTTGCGCAGCAGCGCCGCGCCGGCATCGCCGGACTTCTCCGGGTGGAACTGGGTCGCCGCGAGCGGACCGTTCTCGACCGCCGCGACGAACCGGTCACCGCCCTGGTCGGCCGGACCGGTCTCGGCCCAGGTCACCAGCGGAGCCTTGGTGCGATCGTTGGTGACGAGCTCCCAGCGGCGTACTCCGTAGGAGTGCACGAAGTAGAACCGCTCGTCCTCGATGCCTGCGAACAGCTCCGAGCCCTCCGGCACCGTGACGGTGTTCCAGCCCATGTGCGGCACCACGGGTGCCTGCAGCCGCTCCACGACACCGGGCCACTGGTCGCAGCCCTCGCTCTCGACGCCGTGCTCGACGCCACGGGCGAACATCACCTGCATGCCCACGCAGATCCCGAGCACCGGCCGGCCGCCGGCGAGCCGGCGACCGATCAGCCGCTCGCCGCGGATCTCGCGCAGGCCCTCCATGCAGGAGGCGTAGGCACCCACACCCGGCACGACCAGGCCCTCGGCCTCCATGGCTGCGTCGAAGTCGGAGGTCAGCGTGACCGAGGCACCGGCGCGCTCGACCGCACGGACGGCGGAGCGCAGGTTGCCCGACCCGTAGTCGAGGACGACGATGTTGGCTCCGCTCACAACGCACCCTTGGTCGACGGGACCCCCGTCTCGCGCGGGTCGAAGGCGACTGCGTCGCGGAACGCGCGGGCGAACGCCTTGAACTGCGTCTCCACCAGGTGGTGCGGGTCGCGGCCGGCGAGCACCCGGACGTGCAGCGCGAGGTGGGCGTGGAAGGCGATGGTCTCGAAGACGTGCCGGGTCAGCGAGCCGACGTAGCCGTCGTTGCCGATCGTCACGTAGATCTGTCCCTCGGGCTCACCGGTGTGCACGCAGTAGGGACGGCCGGAGACGTCCACGACCGCCTGCACCAGCGCCTCGTCGAGCGGCACGGTGGCGTCGCCGAAGCGGCGGATGCCCACCTTGTCGCCCAGCGCCTGGCGCAGTGCCTGGCCGAGCACGATGGCGGTGTCCTCGACCGTGTGGTGGGCGTCGATGTGGGTGTCGCCCTCGGTCTGCACGGTCAGGTCGACCAACGCGTGCCGGGCGAAGGCGGTGAGCATGTGGTCGTAGAACCCGACGCCGGTGGAGATGTCGTGGCGGCCGGTGCCGTCGAGGTCGACCTCGACGAGGACCTTCGACTCGCTGGTCTGCCGCTCGATGCGTGCGGTGCGGCTCATGCCCGTGCTCCGTTCGGGGTTGCTGATACGTCGGTGAGTGCTTCTCGGAAGGCGGCCATCTCGTCGGCGGTGCCGATGGAGACCCGCAGCCAGCCCTCGGGGCCGGTCTCGCGGATCAGCACGCCACGGTCGAGCAGGCCCTGCCAGACAGCATGGCGGTCGGCGTACCGACCGAACAACACGAAGTTGGCGTCGCTGTCGGCCACCTCGAGGCCCTGCTCGCGCAGCCAGTCGACACAGCGGTCGCGCTCGGCGCGCAGCAGGTCGACCTTGCCGAGCAGCTCGGGGGCGTGCCGCAGCGCGGCCAGCGCCGCGGCCTGGGTGACCGCGGAGAGGTGGTAGGGCAGCCGGACGACCCGGATCGCATCGCAGATGGCGGGATCGGCGGCCAGGTAGCCCAGCCGGAGACCGGCGCCGGCGAACGCCTTGCTCATCGTGCGGGTGACGACGAGGTTGCGGTGCTGCGGCAGCAGCTCGAGCGCGCTCGGCACCCCGGTGCGCCGGAACTCGCCGTAGGCCTCGTCGACCACGACGATGCCGTTCGGCTCGTAGCTGGCGGCGGCCTCGCACAGCACGCTGACCGCCTCCGGCGGGAGCGCCGTGCCGGTCGGGTTGTTCGGGCTCGGCAGCAGGATCACGCTGGGCTGCTCGCTCTTGACCAAGTCGTGCGCGGCGTCGAGGTCGAGGCTGAAGTCGTCGGCCCGGCGGCCGGCCTTCCACGTCGTCATCGTGTCGCGGGCGTACTCCGGGTACATCGAGTAGGTCGGCGCGAAGCTGAGCGCGGTGCGACCCGGCCCGCCGAAGGCCTGCAGCAGCTGCAGCATCACCTCGTTGGAGCCGTTGGCCGCCCACACCTGTGCGGGCGTGATGCCGTGCGCCGTGTCGCCGGACAGGTACGCCGCCAGCTGCTCGCGCAGCGCGACGAACTCCCGGTCGGGATACCGGTTGAGGGTGGTCGCCGCCGCCGCGACGCTCTCCGCGATGTCGGCGACGCACTCCGCCGAGGGCCCGTAGGGGTTCTCGTTGACGTTGAGCTGGACCGGCACGTCCAGCTGGGGGGCGCCGTAGGGCTCGATGCCGCGCAGCTCCTCCCGGATCGGCGGCCAGCTCACCGTGCCGGTCCCGCGGGAGGGAACCGCACCGTCACCGCGGCGCCGTGGCCGGGCAGGTCCTCGGCCTCGGCCAG
>JAPSKJ010000205.1 GCA_031177735.1 Nocardioides sp. | reverse complement strand
GTGATCGAGCGCGTGTGCGCCGACCTGGGGGAGTCCTACGTGGAGATCTCCATCGATGACGACCCCGAGCTCCAGCGGCGCTTCGGGGAGGAGATTCCCGTCACGTTCGTCGACGGGCGCCAGCACGACTTCTGGCGGGTCAGCGAGCAGCGGCTGCGCGCCGCGCTCGCTCGCTGACCGCAGGCTCGCGCGCGCGTGGCCCGGAAGGGCCCACGCGCCGGCCCGCCTCGGCGGAGCTCGGCCGCCGGCCGGGGCGCTCGCCGGTTTGTTCTCACGTTCACAAACTCCTAGAGTGAAGGGGTCGTCGGGCGCCTTTCCTTGGCCGTCAGACCAGGCCCGCGGCATCGGCTCGCCGGCACCGGGACAGTGCCGGAACTTCAAGGACGAACTGTGACCTCACGGACACCGACCGACTCCGCACGGGACATTCCCGAGGCGACGGTCGCACGACTGCCGGTCTACCTGCGGGCGTTGACCTCGCTGACCGAGCAGGGCATCGCCACCTGCTCCAGCGAGGAGCTCGCGACCGCCGCCGGGGTCAACAGCGCCAAGCTGCGCAAGGACCTCTCCTACCTCGGCAGCTACGGCACGCGTGGGGTCGGCTACGACGTGGACTACCTCCGCTACCAGATCGCCCGTGAGATCGGCGTGACGCAGGACTGGCCGGTCGTCATCGTCGGCATCGGCAACCTCGGCCACGCCCTGGCCAACTTCTCCGGCTTCCGCAGCCGGGGGTTCCGCGTGGTCGCCCTCCTCGACGCCGACCCGGCCCGCAAGGGCGAGGAGGTCGCCGGCATCGAGGTGCGACCGTTCGACGAGATCGACACGATCGTGCGCGAGAACGGCGTGGCCATCGGCGTCATCGCCACTCCGGCACACGCTGCTCAGGACGTCGCCGACCGGATGGTCGCCTGCGGCATCAGCAGCATCCTCAACTTCGCTCCCACCGTGCTGACCGTGCCGCCCGGCGTCGACGTGCGGAAGGTCGATCTCTCGATCGAGCTGCAGATCCTGGCCTACCACGAGCAGCGCAAGGCGCATGGAGAACCCCTATGAGCGTCCTGGTCGTCGGCATCTCCCACAACTCCGCTCCCGTCTCGCTGCTGGAGCGGGTCGCGCTCGACAGCGAGGGCGTGCACAAGCTGGTCGCCGACGTGGTCAGCTGCGACCACGTCACCGAGGCCACTGTCATCTCCACCTGCAACCGGCTGGAGATCTACACCGAGGTCGAGCGCTTCCACGGCTCCGTCGAGGACCTCTCCCGGATGATCGTCGACCGCGCCGGTGAGTCGGTCGAGGCGATGCTGCCGCACCTCTACGTGCACTACGACGACGGTGCCGTGTCCCACCTCTTCCAGGTGGCGGCCGGGCTGGACTCGATGGCGGTCGGCGAGAGCCAGATCCTGGGCCAGACCCGCGAGGCCCTGCGGATGGGCCAGGAGCTCGGCACGGTCGGTCCCGCGCTCAACACCCTCTTCCAGCAGGCGCTGCGGGTGGGCAAGCGCTCGCACGCCGAGACCGGGATCGACACCGCGGCCCCGTCGCTGGTCACCGCCGCGCTGTCCAAGACCGGCCCGGTCGAGGGCCGCCGCGTGGTCGTCGTCGGCGCCGGCGCGATGGCCGGGCTGGCGACCGCGACCGTGTCCCGGCTCGGCGCCGGCGAGATCGTCGTCGTCAACCGCACGGCCGAGCGGGCCGCGCGCCTGGCCACCGAGTACGGCGGCCGTGCCGCGCCCCTCGACACCCTCGCCACCGAAGTCGCCGCGGCCGACCTGGTCGTCACCTGCGCCGGCGCCCGCGGGGTACTCCTCACCGCCGGGATGGTCGGTCCGCGACCGGACGGTCTGGCCGTCATCGACCTCGCGCTGCCGCACGACGTCGACCCGGCCGTGGGCGACCTGCCCGGCGTCACCCTGGTGGGGCTCAAGGAGCTGGCCACCGAGCTGCACGCCTCCGAGGCCGGCCAGGAGGTCGCCGCGGTGCGACGCATCGTGGCCCAGGAGGTCGCGGCCTTCGTCGCCGCGCGCCGGCAGGCGTCGGTGACGCCGACCGTCGTCGCGCTGCGCAGCATGGCCACCTCGGTGGTCGATGCCGAGATGGCGCGCCTGGAGGGCCGGCTGCCCGACCTCGACCCGGCCGTCCGCGCCGAGGTGCTGCAGACGGTCCGCCGCGTCGCCGACAAGCTGCTGCACGAGCCCACCGTGCGGGTCAAGGAGCTGGCCAACGAGACGGGGGCGGTGTCCTACGCCGCCGCGCTCGCCGAGCTCTTCGCGCTCGACCCCGAGGCGGTCGACGCGGTCACCCGGCCCGCGGTCCCGGAGGCCGAGTCGTGAGCACCGTCCGCGTCGGCACCCGCCGCTCCCTCCTCGCCACCACCCAGTCCGGACTGGTCGCGGACCTGATCCGCACCCGCCTGGGCCGCGAGGCCGAGCTCGTCGAGATCACCACCGAGGGCGACCGCAGCCAGGCCGCCGGCACCCCGCTGACCGACACGGGCGCGACCGGCACGGGCGTGTTCGTCAACGCGCTGCGCGACGCGCTGCTGGCCGGTGAGGTCGACGTGGCGGTGCACTCGCTCAAGGACCTGCCGACCTACCCCGCCGCCGGCGTCACGCTCGTCGCGGTGCCCGGCCGCGAGGACCCGCGCGACGTCGTCGTCGCGCGCGACGGCCTCACCCTCGGCGAGCTGCCCTCGGGCGCGCGCGTGGGCACCGGCTCCCCGCGACGGGCCGCCCAGCTGCGCGCCCTCGGCCTCGGCTTGGAGATCGAGCCGGTCCGTGGCAACGTCGACACCCGCATCGGCAAGGTCCGCTCGGGTGAGTACGACGCTGTCGTGCTCGCCCGCGCTGGCCTGGCCCGGATCGGACGACTCGACGAGGTCACCGAGGTCCTCGACCCGCTGCAGGTCCTGCCCGCTCCCGGGCAGGGTGCCCTGGCGGTCGAGTGCCGCAGTGATGACGCCGAGCTGCTCGCCGGGCTCGCAAAGCTCGACGACCCCCGTGCGCGGGCGACCGTGGTCGCCGAGCGGGCGGTCCTCTCGACGCTCGAGGGCGGGTGCGCGGCGCCGATCGGCACCCTCGCCGAGGTGGTCGAGGGCGACGACGGTGAGGAGCTGTGGGTGCGGGCGGTGGCGCTCTCGCCCGACGGGGCGCTGGCGGTGCGGATGTCCGCCACCGGAGCGCTCGAGGATGCGGCCGGGCTCGGGACCCGGCTGGCGATGGACATGCTCGCCGAGGGAGCCGGGAAGCTCGATCCGGCCCCGACGCACGACTGACGCAGGACCGGCACGGACCAGGAACGCAGAACTAGGGACACGGCGCAGCCAGCGCCGTGGAGGTTGGCCCCAGCGGCCATGAGATGGGCAAGGTGCACGAGGCATGACGAACAAGCGTTACGACCAGGCGACGACGAGCCGCGGCTCGGTGTCGTTCGTCGGGAGCGGTCCCGGTGACCCGGAGCTGTTGACGGTGCGCGCCGTGGAGCTGATCCGCGCCGCCGACGTCGTGGTGACCGAGGTCCCCGAGCACGTCACCTTGGTGCGCGGCCTGCTCGGCCTGCCCGAGCCCGAGGGCGACACCCCCGGCTCCGGCCCGGAGTTCGTGGACGGCGGGTTCGGTGAGGACGGCCAGCCGCTGACCCACGCCGCCCGTGCGAAGGTGCTGGTCAAGCAGGCCAAGCGCAACCTGCGGGTGGTCCGGTTGCTGACCGGCGACCCGTTCCTCTACGCCTCCGGCCCCGAGGAGGCGCAGGCGTGCACCAAGGCGGGCATCGGGTTCGAGATCGTCCCGGGCGTGTCCTCGGTGAGCGCCGTCCCGGCCTACGCCGGCATCCCGCTGACCACCAAGGACCACCGCGAGGTCGCGGTGGTGACCTGCGGCGAGAAGGTCGACTGGAGCCGCTACGCCGACGACCGCACCCTGGTGCTGCTCTCCGGCGTCGGCCTGATCGGCGACATCGCCAAGGAGCTCATCAAGGTGGGCCGCTCGCCGCAGACCCCGGTGGCGGTGACCCGCGTCGGCACCACCACCGAGCAGACCACCGTCTGCTCCACGCTCGAGCACATCGCCGCCGACGCCCGGGCCGCCCGGATGGCGCCTCCGGCCGTCATCGTGGTCGGCCAGGTCGTCGACCTGCGCGAGACGCTGTCGTGGTTCGAGACCAAGCCGCTCTTCGGCTGGCGCGTGCTGGTGCCCCGCACCAAGGAGCAGGCGCCCGCGCTCTCCCAGCGGCTGCGCTCCTACGGTGCGGTGCCCGAGGAGGTGCCGACCATCTCGGTGGAGCCCCCGCGCAACCCGCAGCAGATGGACAAGGCCATCCGCGGCCTGGTCGAGGGACGCTACGAGTGGGTGGCCTTCACCTCGATCAACGCCGTGCGCGCGGTCCGCGAGAAGTTCGACGAGTACGGCCTGGACGCGCGTGCGTTCTCCGGTCTGAAGATCGCGGCCGTCGGCGACAAGACCTCCGCCGCCCTGCTCGAGTGGGGCCTGCGCCCCGACCTCGTGCCGTCGGGCGAGCAGTCGGCCGCCGGCCTGCTCGAGGACTGGCCGGAGTACGACGAGGTCCTGGACCCGATCAACCGCGTCTTCCTGCCCCGTGCCGACATCGCCACGGAGAACCTGGTCGCCGGCCTGGTCGACCTGGGCTGGGAGTGCGACGACGTGACCGCCTACCGCACCGTGCGGGCCGCCCCGCCGCCGGCGCCGACCCGCGACGCGATCAAGACCGGCAAGTTCGACGCCGTCGTCTTCACCTCGTCCTCGACCGTGCGCAACCTGGTCGGCATCGCCGGGAAGCCGCACCCGTCGACGATCATCGCGGCGATCGGGCCGGCCACCGCGAAGACGGC
>JAPSKJ010000204.1 GCA_031177735.1 Nocardioides sp. | reverse complement strand
ACGGCCGTCTCGGTCGGCCGCATGGGCGGAGGTCGCAGGGGCGAGGGAAAGGGCGGTGGCCGCGGCCATGGAGGCAACGACGATCCGCCCGCCGCGCAGGCGCGGCGAGGTGAAATTGGGCATGCGTAGGTTTCCTTCCCACGCCTGCGAGGTGAGCTGTCGGGTTCGGGCGAGGAAGGTGCCCGGCCCGCCAGATGGGCCTCTCGGCCCAGGCGGGCTTCACCCCGAGCGCTCGTCCGGTGTCCGGGCGAGACGCGAAGGTGGGTCCCCCGCTCCTGTCCCTGCTGCTTGGTAACTCTCGGTGGACCGGCTCCGGCGGGACAGGACTCGGCGTGACCCGGAACCGGCTGTGCGTTTGCACTCAGCGGCATCGACGTTAGGCATGAACACCCGGGAAAAACCAGTTGACGAGGCAACGACACGCGCGACGTCGGTCACAGTCGCGCGGAGAATTTACTCGCCGGTAGACCGGGATCACACGAGCGACGGCCCGGCTCAGTGCACGAGCGACACCAGGTCGGCGACCGAGTTGACCACCCGGGTCGGCCGGTAGGGGAAGGTCTCCACCAGGTCCGGCGTCGTCGAGCCGGTCATCACCAGGAAGGTCTGCAGGCCCGCCTCGAGACCGCTGATGATGTCGGTGTCCATCCGGTCGCCGACCATCGCCGTGGTCTCGGAGTGCGCCTCGATCCGGTTGAGCGCGCTGCGCATCATCAGCGGGTTGGGCTTGCCGATGAAGTACGGCGTCCGCCCGGTCGCCGTGCTGATCAGAGCCGCCACCGAGCCGGTCGCCGGCAGCATGCCGTGCTGCGAGGGGCCGCTGGGGTCGGGGTTGGTGGCGATGAACCGCGCGCCACCGGCGATCAGCCGGATCGCCCGGGTGATCGCCTCGAAGGAGTAGGTCCGGGTCTCCCCCAGCACGACGTAGTCGGGATCGCGGTCGGTCATCACGTAGCCGATGTCGTGCAGCGCCGTGGTCAGGCCGGCCTCGCCGACGACGTACGCCGTGCCGCCGGGCCGCTGATCGGCCAGGAACTGCGCGGTCGCGAGCGCGGAGGTCCAGATCGACTCCTCCGGCACGTCGATGCCGCTGCCGAGCAGTCGGGCGCGCAGGTCACGCGGGGTGAAGATCGAGTTGTTGGTGAGCACCAGGAAGCGGCGCCCGGTCGCCTTGAGCGCCTTGATGAACTCCTGGGCGCCCGGGATCGGCACCTCCTCGTGGACCAGCACGCCGTCCATGTCGGTCAGCCAGGTCTCGATCTCACGTTCGGTCATGTGTCCATCCTGGCAGGACTCAGGCCTCGAAGAGGTCGCCGTGATCGGCCACACGCTCGAGGACCTCCTCGAAGCGGAACTGCTCCAGCCCGAGCGGGTCCTCGGCGCCCTCCTCGACCTCCGCCCAGGTCACCGGGGTGGCCACGGTCGGGCGGTCGCGCCCGCGCAGGGAGTAGGGCGAGACGGTGGTCTTGGAGCCGGAGTTCTGCGACCAGTCGAGGAAGACCTTGCCGCCGCGCTTGGCCTTGGTCATGGTGGCGGTCACCGCGCTCGGGTGCTCGCGCTGGAGCTCCTCGGCGACCTCCTTGGCCAGGGCGGTGGAGGCGTCGCTGTCCGGCCAGCGGCCGTCGTCGCCCGGCTCGAGGCGGGCATAGAGGTGCAGCCCCTTGCTGCCGCTGGTCACCGGGCTGCACTGCAGGCCGCGCTCGGCCAGCTTGTCGCGCACCAGCAGGGCGACCTGGCAGCACTCGTGCAGGCCGGCCGGGTCGCCGGGGTCGAGGTCGATGACGAGCCGGTTCGCGCCCTGCGGCGCCCCGTCGTCGTCGACGGTCCACTGGTGCACGTGCAGCTCCAGCGCCGCGAGGTTGACCAGCCAGGTCAGCGTGGCGAGGTCGTCGACGATCGGGAAGGTGAGCGTGCCCTCCTGCTTGTCGGCCGTGCGGCTGCCGGTGGTCGGCACGGTGACGGTGCGCACCCAGCTCGGCGTGCCGGCCGGGGTGTTCTTCTCGAAGAAGCTGCCCCGCGCCACGCCGTGCGGCCAGCGGATCCGCGTCACCGCGCGACCGTGCAGGTGCGGCAGCAGCACCGGCGAGATCCGCGCGTAGTAGTCGAGCACCTCGCCCTTGGTGGTGCCCGTGGCCGGGTAGAGCACCTTGCCGAGGTTGCTGATCTTGAGGGTGCGGCCGTCGACCGCGACCTGGACGGCCTCGTCAGGGCTCATGGGCCGATGGCTATCACGGGTCGGCGCTCCGGATCGACCCGGCGCATCAGCGTCTTCATCACCGGCCGGGGTACGCCGACGCAGCCGGCCGTCGCGCCCGGCCCGTTGACGTGCAGGAAGATCGCGAAGCCGCGGTCGCGGACCTGCTCGGCGTTGAAGCTGGTCGTCATCGCGAACTCGTACTGCCGCCGGTAGTCCAGCAGCCGCTCGGAGGCGTCGTGGTGGCTCGGCGGCAGCCACCAGCGGAAGCCACCCTGCTTGCGGGTGCGGAACCGGTTGTAGTGCGGCGAGTCGTTGTCACCCACCCAGTAGTCGCCGGGGCGGAGCTTGCGGTAGGGCAGGTCCCACCCCGCGCGCGGGCGGTGGACCCCGAACGCCGAGGTGAGCTCGTAGGTGCCGGTCGGCGTAGCGCCGCTGCCCTGCCGGCGCTGGTCGCCGGGCACCAGCCCGCCGTAGCCGATCGTGCCGCTGCGGGTGGTCAGCCGCCGCTCCCAGCTGACGCCGTCGGAGGTCTCCCACAGCGTCACGGTGGCCCGGTGGCCGCCGGTGTGGTGGACGGTGACGACCTGGCTGGTGCCGGCCGGCAGCGCCACCGGCACCCCGCCGAGGCGGAGCGTCGCGGCACCGGCGACCGGCGGGCCGGCCAGCGTGGCCGCCCACAGCGCGAGCGCGGCGACGAGGGCGAGCAGGTGCTTCACAGGAGGTCCTCCGGGCGCAGGTCGGTGCGCACTCCCCGGAACGAGGGCTGCCGGAGCCTCTCGTACCCACGGCCGTGCGAGTCCAGCTCCACCACCAGCGACGGCTCGGTCCAGTGCGTGCCGACCGCGTCGACCCGGGGCACCTCGTCGGCGAACGGGCTGGCGGTGGCGTCCACGACCAGGCCGCGCAGCAGCCGGCTCTGGGCCGCCCCGATGCCGCTGCCGACCCGGCCGCGGTAGAGCAGCCCCGCCGGGGTCATCTCTCCGACCAGGAGGGCGGCCAGCCGGTCGGAGGTGCCCTCCTGCGGGCGCCACCCGCCGACGACGTAGGACCCGGAGAAGCGGTGCGCGAACTTCAGCCACTCCTTGCTCCGCTCCCCCGGCCGGTAGAGCGACGTGCGCCGCTTGCTGACGATGCCCTCCAGGCCCTGCTCGCGGGTCGCGTGCAGCAGCATCTCGCCGTCGTCGTACGCCGGCGGCACCTGCCAGCCGCCGAGCGGCAGCTCCGCGAGCAGCTCTCGGCGCTGCTCCAGCGGAAGTCCGGTGACGTCGCGGCCCTCGATGCGCAGCACGTCGAAGAGCATGTAGGTCGCCGGCAGTCGCCGGGCCAGGCGGGCGGCCGTCGTCGCCGAGCGCACGTGCATCCGCTCCGCCAGCGTGCGGAAGTCGGGCAGCCCCCGCTCGTTGAGCACGATCACCTCGCCGTCGACGACGAGCCCGTCGAGGTCCGGGCCGACGTCGAGCAGGTCGGGCCACGCCAGCGTCGCGTCGTTGTCGTTGCGGGTGATCAGCCGCGTCCGGCCCGCCGCCACCTCGCCGATCAGGCGTACGCCGTCCCACTTCACCTCGTGCGACCACTCCGGCCCGGTCGGCACGTGCCGGCCGGGGGTCGCGAGCATGGGGCGCATGGCGCCAGGGTGTCAGACAGCGCCAGACCCGTCCGAGCGGTGCGTGCGCGATCTGCTCGAGCGACCTCCGGTGAGGGTGGCTGCGGCTATGGTGCAACGCGTGCGGCAGCGCTACCTCGAGACGGCGGACCGGTGCGTGACATCGGTTTGCCTCCCCGGGGCTACCCCGGGGGCCACCGACATGTTCGGGCACGGCACCGCGCGCGGCTCGCTGCGCTCCGCTGCAGGCCACCGCGCGCACGACGGGACAGGTCGAGCAGCGCTGCCGCACCCTCACCGTTCCACCGGGTCCCCGTCTCGGTGAGGCACGACCTGGCCCGGGCCCTGGCGTCGGCGTTCCTGGCCGGCGAGTGGACCCCGAGCGGACTCGTGGAGAGCGGGGCGGTCGTCCTTCGTCGACGACCGCCGTGGTTGGGGCAGCTGGCCCGGCAGGTCCTCGCGCTCTACCCGCGTCCACCGCACGACCGGCCGCGCGAGCTGGCGAGGAGTCTGGCGACCGCACCGGCCGCCGCGAAGGCAGCACGTGCACGCCCGCAGGCGTGGCCCGTGTCGGCCACCCGCATGCTGAGCAACCGCTGGCACCTGCCCGTGCTCCACGGCCTGGACGACCTCGCCGACCTGCTCGGCACCACCCAGGGCGAGCTCGACTGGTTCGCCGATCCACGACACCTCGCCCGCGCCACCTCCGACGTCCCCCTCCAGCACTACCGGGTCAGTCACCGGCCGTCCGCCAGCGGCGCGGTCCGGGTGCTGGAGGCGCCCAAGCCCCGGCTCAAGCGCATCCAGCGACAGCTCCTCGACGAGGTCGTGTCGTTGATCCCGCCGCACGACGCGGCCCGGGGCTTCCGCCCGGGCGGGTCGGTGCACTCCTATGCCGCGCCGCACGCGGGGCAGGGCGTCGTCGTGCGTCTGGACCTGGAGTCGTTCTTCGCGAGCGTCACCGTCTCCCGGGTCTACGGCATCTGGCGCTCGGCGGGCTATCCGGAGCCGGTGGCGCACTGCCTCGCCGGACTGGTGACCACCGTGCTGCCACGCTCCGCGTGGCGGGCTGTCCCGA
>JAPSKJ010000203.1 GCA_031177735.1 Nocardioides sp. | reverse complement strand
CCCAGTTCGCGTCGATGACGACGATGCCGCTGGCGCCGCTGCTCGCCGGCGTGCTCCTCGACGGCCTGGGCGGGCGCGACGCGATCCTGGTGCTCGGCGCGCTGTGCGCCCTGGTCGCCCTCATCCCCACGGTGTCGCGCTCCGTGCGCGCCGTGCCGCGGCCGGCGGTGTGGCGTGAACAGGCGGTGATGGTGGGCGCCGTGGAGCGGTGAGCCGAGCCGCCGGACGGGGTCGGTGGGGTGCGGCCACCGCGCACGGGGCAAAGTGCGTGGGATCCGGTGAGCCTGATGCACCGGATCCCACGCACTTTGCTCGGAGCGGGACTGCGGCGGTCAGCCGAGGGCTGCGGGGAGCGTGGCGCGCCAGGCGGCGGTCAGCTCCTCCAGCGGCACCTCGAACTGCCCCTCGACGGCCAGCGACGAGCCACCGGTGACGCCGATCTCGGTGACCACCAGGTCGTGCTTGGCGGCCAGCCGCAGCAGCGCGTCGGCGTCGTGCAGGTGGGTGGTCACCAGCGCCCGGCCGGCGGACTCGGAGAACAGCGCGACGAACGGGTCGGCGAAGGCCGGCGCCAGCGCGACGGAGGCACCGATCCCGGAGGTCATCGCCGACTCCGCCAGCGCCTGCGCCAGGCCGCCGTCGGAGAGGTCGTGGGCGGAGGTCAGCAGGCCGACGCCCTCGGCGAGCAGGGCGGCGAGGGCCTTCTCGGCGGCCAGGTCGACCGCCGGCGGGCGACCACCGAGGTGGCGGTGGACGACGTGCGCCCACTCCGAGCCGGAGAGCTCCTCGCGGGTCTCGCCGATCACGAAGATCCGCTCCCCCTCGGCCTGGAACGACGACGGCGTCCGGCGGGTGACGTCCTCGATCACGCCGAGCACCGCCACGACCGGCGTGGGCAGGATCGCCGTCTCACCGGTCTGGTTGTAGAGCGAGACGTTGCCGCCGGTGACCGGGATGCCGAGCTCGAGGCAGGCGTCCTTGAGGCCACGGCAGGCCTCGGCGAACTGCCACATCACCGCCGGGTCCTCGGGCGAGCCGAAGTTGAGGCAGTCGGAGACCGCCAGCGGCGTCGCCCCACCGGTCGCGACGTTGCGGTAGGCCTCGGCGAGGGCGAGCTGGGCGCCGGCGTACGGGTCGAGCTTGGCGAACCGGCCGTTGCAGTCGGTCGCCACGGAGACGCCGAGGTTGGTCTCCTCGTCGACGCGGATCATGCCGCTGTCGGCGGGCTGGGCGAGCACGGTGTTGCCGCGGACGTAGCGGTCGTACTGGTCGGTGATCCACGACTTGTCGCACAGGTTGGGCGAGGCGACCAGCCGCAGCAGCGTCTCGCGCAGGTCCTCGCCCGAGGCCGGCCGCGGGAGCGCCTCGGCGGCGTCGGCCTGGAGCGTGTCCTGCCACTCCGGCCGGGCGTAGGGGCGCTCGTAGACCGGGCCGTCGTGGGCGACGGTGCGCGGCGGCACGTCGACGACCGTCTCGCCGTGCCAGTCGATGACCAGCCGGCCGGTGTCGGTGACCTCGCCGATGATGGCCGCGTCGACCTCCCACTTCGCGCAGATCGCCAGGAAGGCGTCGATGTTGGCCGGCTCGACGACCGCCATCATCCGCTCCTGCGACTCGCTCATCAAGATCTCCTCCGGCGCGAGCGAGGAGTCGCGCAGCGGCACCTTGTCCAGCTCGACGTGCATGCCGCCGTCGCCGGCCGACGCCAGCTCGGAGGTGGCACACGACAGGCCCGCGCCGCCGAGGTCCTGGATGCCGGCGATGAGGCCGGCGGCGAAGAGCTCGAGGGTGCACTCGATGAGCAGCTTCTCCATGAACGGATCACCGACCTGCACCGACGGCCGCTTGGCCGGACCGTCGGAGTCGAAGGTCTCCGAGGCCAGCACCGAGACGCCGCCGATGCCGTCGCCGCCGGTCTTGGCGCCGTAGAGCACCACCTTGTTGCCGGTGCCGGAGGCCTTGGCCAGGTGCAGGTCCTCGTGCCGGAGCACGCCGACACAGAGCGCGTTGACCAGCGGGTTGCCCAGGTAGGTCTCGTCGAAGACCGCCTCGCCGCCGATGTTGGGCAGGCCCAGGCAGTTGCCGTAGCCACCGACGCCGGCCACGATCCCGGGCAGGACCCGGTGGGTGTCGTCGGCGTCGAGCGGGCCGAAGCGCAGCGGGTCCATCACGGCCACCGGCCGGGCGCCCATCGCGAGGATGTCGCGGACGATGCCGCCCACGCCGGTCGCGGCGCCCTGGTAGGGCTCGACGTAGGACGGGTGGTTGTGCGACTCGATCTTGAACGTGATCGCGTAGCCGTGGCCGATGTCGATGACGCCGGCGTTCTCACCGATGCCGGCGAGCATCTTGCCCGCGGGGGTCTCCTGGGGAATCTCCCCGAACTGCCGCAGGTGCACCTTGGAGGACTTGTAGGAGCAGTGCTCGCTCCACATCACCGAGTACATCGCCAGCTCCGAGGACGTCGGCCGCCGGCCGAGGATCTCGCGGATGCGCTGGTACTCGTCGGCCTTGAGCCCCAGGTCAGCCCACGGCTGGGCCCGCTCGGGGTCGGTGGCGGCGACGGAGACGGTGTCGAGGGACGGCTTGACGGAGGAAACCGCAGTCACGGCGTCAATCTACCTGCGCGGACGCGCCCGACCCGATTCGGCGAGGCCGCCCGTGGACAGCGTCAGCCCTTGAGCACGCCGTCGGCGAGCACCTCGAGCATCGGCCCGATCGCCTCCGGGCCGAGTCGGCTCTGGTCGGCGATCGCCGCGACGCCTCCGACCAGGCGCACCACCTGCAGGTCGTCCACCCCGTCGCGCATCGCACCCTCGGCGCGCAGCTCGGCGAGGACGCGGGTGTTGGCCCCGGCGTAGATCTTGCACTTGCTGGCGATCGGCGAGGCCTCGTCGCCCATCGCGGTGGTCACCCGGGCGGCCGCACCGGGGTGGGCGGTCAGCAGCTCGACGTACTGCTCGAACCAGGCGAGCAGCCGCTCGCGCGGCCCACCCTCGTGCGCGATCGCCTTGTCGGCCATCGAGTTGACCCGGTCGGCCAGCTCCTGCTGGACCGCGTCGATGAGGTTCTCGCGCGCCGGGAAGTGACGGTAGAGCGTGCCCGGGCCGACGCCGGCCAGCCGGGCGATCTCGTCGAGCGGGGCGTCGTAGCCCTTCTCCTTGAAGACGCCACGCGCTACCTCCACGATCCGGTCGCGGTTGCGCTGGGCATCTGCACGCACGAGGTCCTCCAACAAATCCGGTCTTGCCAAACGGAGACTGTCTCCGTATCGTTCTGGATGAAAGCGGAGCCATCCTCCGCATAGTGTACGTCGGCCCGCGCGGCCAGAACAGGACCACCACCCAATGTCTGTGACCACTCCTCAGCGCGCCCGAGAACTGCCCACCGAGCTCCCACCGGAGGCGGGCCGGGCAGCGGCCGGGATCTTCGTCGTGCTCCTCGCCCAGCTCATGTTCGTCCTCGACGCAGCGGTCACCAACGTGGCCCTGCCCGAGATCGCCACCGACCTCAGCTTCGGACCCGCCGCCCTGTCCTGGGTGCTCAACGGCTACACGCTCGCCTTCGGCGGCCTGCTGCTCCTCGGCGGCCGGCTCGGCGACGTCCTCGGCCGGCTGCGCGTCTTCATGGCAGGCCTGGCCATCTTCACCGTCGCATCGGTGATCGGCGGCCTCGCCGTCACCCCCGACATGCTCGTCGCGGCCCGCGCCCTCCAGGGCGTCGGCGCCGCCATCGCGGCGCCCTCGGTGCTCGCCCTGCTCACGACCAGCGCCCCGGACGAGTTCGCCCGCAACCGGGCACTGGCCCTCTTCACCGCCATCTCCTCCGGCGGCGCCGCCCTCGGCCTCATCCTCGGCGGCGTGCTCACCGACCTGCTGTCGTGGCGGTGGACGCTGTTCATCAACGCTCCGATCGGCCTGGCCGTGCTGCTCACCGTCGGCCGGCTCGTCACGGAGACCCCGAGGCGACCTGGCCGGTTCGACGTGGTCGGCGCCATCGCCGCGACCGGCGGTGCGGTTGCCCTGGTCTGGAGCCTCGTGCGTGCGCCCGAGCAGGGCTGGGCATCGTGGCAGACGGTCGGTGGTCTCGTCCTGGCCGCAGCGCTGATCAGCGCGCTCGGCTACACCGAGTCGCGCCACCCCCACCCCCTGCTGCGGCTGGGGCTGCTGCGCAGCCGCCCGCGCGTCGCCGCGCTCGTCGCGATGGCCTCCATGTACGGCGGGATGATGGCCATGTTCTTCCTCATGGTGCAGTTCCTCGAGGGCGAGCTCGGCTTCGACCCGCTGCAGTCTGGCCTCGCCTTCCTGCCGATCCCGGTCAGCATCTTCCTGCTCTCGCGGGTGGCGCCCCGCCTCGTGGCCCGCTTCAGCCAGGCGCCGCTCATGGTCGCCGGAACGGGCTTGGTGCTGCTCGCCTTCCTCCGGATGAGCACCGTGGACGCCTCGGACGGCTACTGGTCCGGCGCGTTCCCCTCCCTCCTGGGCATGGGCGTGGCGATGGGACTGGCGTTCATGCCGATGACGTCCCTGGCCCTCCTCGACGTCGAGCCCGAGCACGCCGGCTCCGCCTCCGGCCTGCTGCAGACCATGCAGCAGCTCGGCGGCGCGGTCGGCCTGGCCGTGGTCGCCTCTGCCTACGCCGCCACCGCGGTGCCGGGCGACTTCCTCGCCGGTGGGCACACCGGCTTCCTGGCCGCCTCCGCCCTCGCGGCACTCGCGCTGACCGCCTCACTCACCGCAGCGTGGCGCAGGCCCCTCCCGGAGCTGGTCGTCGACTGACCGTCGCCACCAGCCCGCCAGCGCCGTCCGGACACCACCTCGTCCGGGCGGCGCTGGTGTGTGCGGACGCCTCATTCCTGTGACCGATGTGACGAATGAGGTTATGGTGAATTGCCTTCCCCCTTCC
>JAPSKJ010000202.1 GCA_031177735.1 Nocardioides sp. | reverse complement strand
GCCTGCAGGTCGGCGAAGATCGACGTCACGCCGTCGTACTTCTCGAGCAGACCATCCGCCGAGACCTCGACGCTGTCGTGGTCGGTCTGGGTGACCGAGATCGACTGCGGCGCCTCGTCGGCGCGGAAGGTCATCTTCCCCTGGCCGTCGACGTCGGCGAGCACGTTGACGTACGGCTCCTCGCCCTCGCCGCCCTGCGGGGTGTTGCAGAAGCTGAACAGGTTGTCCTGCTCGTAGATCCGCTTCGAGACGATCGGGTAGGTCGCCTTGCCGAACGGGACCTTGACGTAGGCGCGGATGAAGGCGTCGATCGAGGCCGAGGCGTCGAAGAAGCACAGCGGGTTGGGGTTGACCTTCAGCTGAGCGGCCAGGTCGGTGTAGCGCACCTTCCCGGACTCGTCGGCCTTGAGGTTGAACTCGGCCGCACCGTGCACGCCGCCCTCGGCTCCGGCCTCGAGGCCGGGGATGCCCACCGACGCGCCGGCGGTGAGCTCGGCGTCGAAGCGGATCTCCGGGACGTCGTTGCCGTGCTCGTCGAAGTCGTCGATGTAGAGGCCGTGGGCCAAGCCCTCGGCGACCCTCCACACAGAGTCGTTGGCGGTGTTGCCGTCGTTGAGCACCTCCAGGCCCTTGCGGAGGCCGTAGGTGTCGAAACCGGCCGCCAGGTGACCCGAGACGCCGGCGCTGCCGCCGATGTAGAGCCGGGCGGGTCCGATCGGGTAGCTGAACTGGAAACCGCGCTGCACCGCGAGCGTGCCCGCGTCGAAGGTGACCAGCGAGACGTCCTTGCCGAGCAGCATGCCGAACAGCGACGAGGGGTTTTCGAAGGCCGGGAAGCGGAAGCCGCCCGTGGTGGTGGACTGCTTCAGCTTGTCGCTGGCCTCGAACTGCAGCGCACCGAGGACGTTTCCGGTCTCGGCGGTGAAGCTCTTGACGAGCGTGTCGGCCTGCGTCAGCGGGACCGGCTCCTTCACCTTCTGGTCTGCGACGATGAAGGATCCGAGGCGGATCACGCCGTCGGGGCTCTGGGCCGAGTCGAGGGCGCGGACCAGGTCGACGAGCTGGATGATGCGGTCGATGAGCTGCAGACCGGTCGAGTCCGGGCCGTTGGCCGCGCGGTCGGCGGCCTGGAAGGCCTGGTACCACGTGGGCGCGTCCTGACCGATCAGCTTGGCCGCCTCGGCGACGCCGGGGATCGGCTGGCGGATCGCGTCGATCGGCTTCTCCAGGGGGCCGGTGTAGGTGTGCAACGTCTTCGCCACCGGCTTGAGGAAGTCGGTGACCAGGCTGCCTGCGTCCACGGTCACGTTGTCGAACTTGATGGTGGCGTCGGTGACCGGCTTGCCGGTCCCGTTCCACGTCACGCCGGCGGTCAGGTCGAGGTCGGTGGTGAACGTCGGGAGTGCCGACGCGGCCTTCTCGCCCTTGAGCGTCTTGATGCCGAGCTTGACCGTGGCGTTGGCGTCGAGCGTGGGCACCAGCTGGGCGCGGCTGAGGTCGGCCAGCGGGAGGCGCCCGTCCGCACGGTCGGTCGTCAGGTCGACGCCGGCAGTGACGGTGACGTCCGCTCCCTTGTTGTTGTCCTCCATCCGGATCGGCAGGAACGCCAGGTCACCCTCGAGATCAGCGCCCTCCGGGTTGTTGGGCAGGCTGGCGGTCGCCTCGACGCCGAACTCCTGCGCGCCGCCGGTCGGGATGTAGAAGCCCAGGGTGCGGTCGAGGCCGAAGGCCAGGTTGGCGGCGATGCCGGCCGAGGCGTCGAGCGAGCCCTTGCTGGCCAGCCGCAAGCCGGGGAAGCCGATGTCGAACGCCGAGGTGCCGGTGGAACCGCCGTAGAACAGCGGCACGTGCGCCTCGAGGCTCTGCAGCTTCGTGAACGACTCCTGACCGGTGCAATCGCTCACCGAGAGGTCCGGCTCCACGCAGCGGAGGCGGACTGTGGCCGTCTTGCCGTCCCGGATGCCCGGGATCAGCCTCAAGATCTCCTCGGCCTTGGCCTTCAGCTGGCTGGTGGTCCCCGACTCCGAGGCCAAGGCGGTGGCCAGCTGGTCGATGCGGCCGAGCACCTCGGCGTCGAAGGTCTCGACGATGTCGGCGCCGGCGGTCACGTCGGTGCCCAGCAGCGGGACCTTGGTGCCGGCTGGGAGGCTGCGCAGCCCCTCGCCGACCTGCTGCGCGAGCGTGCGCACCCCGTCGACCAGCAGCTTCCACTGGATCGCCTCGTTGTTGAGGTTGCGCTCGACCGCACCGCTGTCGACCTGCCAGCCGGCGGGTGAGAGCAGGTCCGGAGCGCGGAAGGTGACGCTGCCGAGGTCGGTGTCACCGGCGTAGACCGGCAGCACCGCGCAGGCGTCGACCGCCTCGGTGATGAGCGGCGGGCAGGTCGCGGCCAGCTTGGTGTCCGTCTCGTGGACGGTGAGCGGCGAGGCCGGGACCAGGGTGGTGGTCCAGGTGGTGAACTCGGGCGAGCCGATGATCAGCCGCTTGCCGGCCGGCTTCGGGGTGCCGATCTTGAAGCGGGCCGCGATGCGCGCCGTCGCGGGGTCGGTGCCGTCCTTCCCGAGGCTGACCTGGAGCGGACCCAGGGCGGCGTTGACGGTCCCGTCGATGCTCGCGCCGACGCCGAGGTCGACCGAGGCGTCGTCCATCACGAACAGCTTCGGCGGATCGTCGACGGTGGGCAGCTCGCCGGGCTTCGCCACCGTGACCTTGGGCAGCTCCACACCGAAGGAGAGCTGGGCGCGAGCGTCGAAGGAGACCTTGACGGTGCCCGAGGCGCCGACCCCCGCGATGCCACCGGCCTTCGAGCCGGTGCCCAGGTCGAGGTTGAACGGGATGTCGGTGAGCGCATCCGTGGTCACCGTGCAGCCCTCCCGGCCACCCCGGTCGGTGGTGCAGGCGCCGAGGTCGAGGTCGACGATGAGCGCTGCCGGAGTGGTGCCGTTCTTCTTCAGGTAGCGGAAGCTGACGAAGTCCTCAACGCCCGCGAGGCTGTTCTCGTCCGCAGCAAGGGCCGCTGCCTTCAGCCCGAGCGCTTCGCCGAGGCGCTTGCGCAGCTCGGCCTGGAGCTGGTCCATGGTCTGGATGTCGTTGACCTGGATCAGCTCGTCGACGACGCCCTGCACCTTCTGCAGCACCGGGTCGAGGTCGGCGACGCTCTTGCCGATCAGGGGCAGCGGCTTGCTGGTGGTGGCGTTGCCGTTGGCGACGGCCGCCCGCATCGAGGCGAGGGTGTCCCGGGTGACGGTGAGGACCTGGGTGATCATCGCCCGCGGGTTGCTGGGGTCGAGGGTGAACTGGGTGATGCTGTCCAGGAAGTCCTGGCTGGCGGTCACCTTCAGCGTGCTGGTGTCGGGCACCTTGGTCCACGCGACGCCGATCTTGCCGGCGCCGAGCGGCACTCCGGCCAGCTCGGCGGAGGCGGTCAGGTCGAAGGCGGGGACGGTCGCGTTGATCGCGCCGGTGACCGGCAGCGCGGCGGAGGCGGCGAGCTCTCGGAGCGTGGTGCCGTTCTTGTCCGGGTCGACCAGGCCGACCGAGACCATCGGCTTGGTGGCGTCGGCGCGCTTGAGCAGGTCGACGGGTCCGTCGGCGACCGAGTCGGCCAGGTGCACGCCGAGCACCGAGGCGACGGCATCGAACTGGATGTCGGCCTTGACCGGCGCGTCCAGCGTCGCGATCGCATCGTCGGCGCCGTTGGTCAGGAAGAACCGCTCGTCGAACGCCTTGTCGGCGCGGACATCGATGCCGAGCCCGAAGTCGATGGCGTACGACGGCGTGATGGTCGCCCGCGCTTCGCCGGTGATCTCCGTGATGCCGACGCCGGTCAGCGTCTCGCCCAGCTCCACGTCAGCGGTCTTCTCGCCGGCGTCTCCGCTGGCCTTGACGTTGAGCAGCACCCGGCCGTCCTGGTAGCGGACGTTGAGCGCGTCGGGCGACATGCCGAGCGCGGTGGCCAGCTTGGGCATGAGGTCCTGCAGCGACTTCACGCCGACCTCCTCGGCGTTCTCCACCGAGATGGTCGCGAGCGGGTTGTCGGGGTGGGTGAAGCCGTTGTCGACGAAGAAGGCGACCAGCTTGTCGCTGGCGTCGACCAGGTCGCGCAGCGGCTCCTCGACGAAGGGGATGTCGAGGTCACCGGCGGTCTGGGCCGACTGCACCGCCCGGGTGATCTGCGCGAGGCCGTTGACCACGTCGCCGAGGGTGACGCTGCGGAACTGGCCGAGGTCGCCGAGCTTGACCTCGGGCGCGGAGAGGCCGTCGCACAGGCTGGTGTCCGCGAGCGTGATCGTGCCGACCGTGCCGGAGAGGCCGGCCAGGTCCGTGGTGACGTCGAGGTCGACGGCCGCGCCGTCGGAGACGCACGCGAAGGTGATCAGCTTGGCCGGGTCGGCCAGCTCGGTCTCGTCGAGCACACCGTCGTTGTTGGGGTCCTTCAGCCGGGCCGCGATCCCGGCGTCCGCCGTGACCGTGCCGGTGCCGCGCACCGCGAGGACGCCGGCCTCGAAGGCGAGCGGGTTGTCCTCGCCGTCGAACGCGACGTCGACGCCGGCGCGCAGGGTGCCGACCGGATCGGTGCCGACGGGGATGGTGACCTTCTTCGCGCCCTGCGGGTCGACGGTGACCTGGGTGCCGAAGTGCATGTCGAGGGCGTCAGCCGCCTCGGCGCCGTTGATCTTGATGCCGTCCAGCGCCATGACGAGCGGGCTGTCCTCGGCGACGTCGACGTCGAGGGCCAGCGCCACGTCGTACGGCCCGGTCGCCGCCTTCGGTGTGATGTCGGCGTCGAAGTCGAGGGTGAGCCCCTCGATCCCGTGGAAGTCCTTCTCCGGGTCGCCGTCACCGTCGAGGTCGTCGAGCGCGTCGTCGAAGTCGGTCAGCGTCTGACCGGCCTCGGCCTGCAGCGC
>JAPSKJ010000201.1 GCA_031177735.1 Nocardioides sp. | reverse complement strand
TCGCCCGTGATCCGCACCAGGAGCTGACCCGTGCTCGGCACGACGGAGCCGACCAGTGTCAGCGGCCTGGCACGCGCGATCAACGCGGTTGCCCGACCGTGCGTCTCCCAGCCGGCCCCACGAAGCGCCGTGCGGAGCCGGTCGAGGAGCTCGGCGCCATCCGGACGCACCGCGCGGGCGACGACGCTGCGCTGGACGGTGCCGGCCACCCCGCCCGGACGCCAGGCCAGGTCCAGGTCGGCCTCCGGGATCCAGCCCCGCAGCGACTCAGCCGCGGCGTCGACCGCCGCGCCGGCCGACCGGACGTGCGCGGCCGCGACCGGCTCGTCGCCGGCCCGCGCGGAAGGATCGGACGACAGGCTCGGAGCGGCCGCAGGAGGCGGCGGGAGCAGGACGATGTCGACGTCGGGATGACGACGACGCACCGTCGTGAGGAACGGGTCGGCCGGGAGGCCGCGGGGGTCGATGCGGTGGAGTGCCATGCCGGGATGCTGCCCGGGTCACCTCGACCGGTAACCCGCCTTCGAGCGGGCTGTGGACAAGCCTCAGCCGAGGCCGGGGAACCAGATCCCGATCTCGCGCTCGGCCGACTCCGGGGCGTCGGAGCCGTGGACGAGGTTCTGCTGCACCGCCAGGCCCCAGTCGCGCCCGAGGTCGCCGCGGATGGTGCCGGGCGCCGCCGTCGTCGGGTCGGTGGCGCCGGCCAGCGAGCGGAACCCCTCGATGACGCGCTCGCCCTCGACGACCATCGCCACCACGGGCCCGGAGAGCATGAACTCCACCAGCGGCTCGTAGAACGGCTTGCCCTCGTGCTCGGCGTAGTGCGCGGCGAGCAGGTCACGCGTCGCGGTGCGCAGCTCGAGCGCGGCGAGGGTGTAGCCCTTCGCCTCGATCCGGCTGATGACCTCACCGGTGAGGCCGCGGCGGACACCGTCGGGCTTGACGAGGACGAGCGTGCGCTGAGTCATGCCGCAGACCCTAGCGAGCCTCGCTCGGCGACGGCACTCCGGCCGCGCCTCCTGCTCACTCGGGCGGCTGCTGTGCGGAGAGCCGGTCGTACGCCGCGAACGCGGCGGCCCGCTCCCGCTCGATGCGGCGGCCGAGATAGTCGGCGGTGCCCCAGAGCAGCGCGAACACCGCGCCGAGGAAGAACATCGTCGGCACCACGAACCCGAGTGCGATGGCGGCGACCTGAACGGCCCAGCCCGCGTGATAGCCCCAGGGCCGGCGCAGCAGGCCTGCCACGAGCAGGCACACCAGCGCCAACCCGAGGCCCAGACCGAGTGCCACGCCGGTGGAGGTGCCCTCGACGGGCTTCATCACCGCCGCGGAGAGGCCCACGGGGATGGCCTCGAGGGTCAGGATGGCCGCGCACATCCCCCGGCGGGGCGACTTGCCGCGCTCGGCGGGCGGCGGGGGCGCTGCAGCCTGCTCGTCGGGCCGGCTCACCGCGGGCCACCCAGCAGACGACGGGCCTCGCCGACCGTGACCACGGAGCCGGTGACCAGCACGGCGCCGGAGCTGATCGCGTCAGCGCCCCCCTGCTCGGCGATGCCGGCGGCGACGTCGATCGCCTCGGCCAGGCGGGGCACCACGGTGACCCGGTCCTCGCCGTAGATCCCCTCGGCGATCTCGGCGAGCCGCTCGGCTCGCATCGCCCGGGAGGTGGAGTTCTGGGTGATGACCAGGTGCTCGAAGTGCGGCTCGAACGCCTCGAGGAGCCCGGCGGCGTCCTTGTCGCCCATCACCCCGACGACACCGACGAGGGGTGCGAAGGCGAAGGAGTCGTCGAGCGCCTCGGCGACCGCCGCCGCGCCGTGGGGGTTGTGAGCGGCGTCGAGCACGATGGTGGGCGAGCGGCGGATCACCTCGAGCCGCCCCGGCGAGGTCACCTCGGCGAAGACGGCGCTCACGATCTCGGCGTCGATCGGGTCCTCGCCGCCCACGAACGCCTCGACCGCGGCCAGGGCCACGGCAGCGTTCTGCGCCTGGTGGGCGCCGTAGAGCGGGAGGAAGAGGTCGTCGTACCGCGCCCGCAGACCCTGCAGCGAGACGACCTGGCCGCCGACCGCCGCGGTGCGGCTGACCACGCCGAACTCCGTCCCCTCGCGGGCGACCGTGGCGCCGACCTCGCTCGCGCGGCGCAGCAGCACCTCGGCGACCTCGGCGCTCTGCTCGGCGAGGACCACGACGGCGCCGGGCTTGATGATGCCCGCCTTCTCGGCGGCGATGGCGGCCGGCGTGTCCCCGAGGTACTGCGCGTGGTCCATGGCCACCGGGGTCACCACGGCCACGGCCCCGTCGGCGACGTTGGTCGCGTCCCACGAGCCGCCCATCCCGACCTCGACGACGGCCACGTCGACGGGTGCGTCGGCGAAGGCGGCGTACGCCATCCCGACGACGGTCTCGAAGAACGACAGCGGGTGATCCTGGTCGGCGTCGACGAGGTGGGTGTAGGGCGCCACGTCGTTGAACGCCCGCACGAAGTCGTCGTCGGACAGCGGCTCGCCGTCGATGCTGATCCGCTCGCTCATCTTCTCGACGTGCGGACTGGTGAACCGGCCCGTGCGCAGGTCGAGGCCGCGCAGGAGGGCGTCGATCATCCGGCTCGTCGAGGTCTTGCCGTTGGTGCCGGTCAGGTGGATGACCGGGTAGGCGCGCTGCGGATCACCGAGCAGCTCGGTGAAGGCCTCGATCCGGTCGAGCGACGGCTCGAGCCGCGTCTCGGGCCAGCGCGAGAGCAGGGCGTCCTCCGCCTCGGCGAAGGTCTGCGCGGGGCGGGGTGCCTCAGGGGTCTCGGTCATCTCGTCCGGAAGTCTAGGTCTGCCCGACGGCCGCGCCCGAATCAGAGGTCGAGCACGAGGCTGGCCCCCTCCAGCACCGGCTCGAAGCCGAGGGCGGCGTAGATCCGGTTGGAGGTCGGGTTCGCGCGGTCGGTGAACAGGCACACGCGCACACCGGTGTCGCGCAGCTCCCGCGCCACTCCCGCGACGGCGGCACTGGCGTAGCCCCGGCCGCGATGACGCTTCGGGGTGAGCACCGGCCCGATCCGGGCCACGCCGAAGGCGGCCGGGCCGCCCTGGGTCAGGTGGACCACCTCCCCGTCGACCTCCCAGAACCACACGGTGCCCTCGGCGATGCGGCGCGCCACCATCTCCAGGTCCATGTCCAGGGTCGGGTGGGCGTCGGGTCGGCCCGCCATCTCGGCCGCCTCGGTGCCGAAGGAGCGGTAGAACGGCAGTGCGACGGAGGCCTCGTCGGGGCGCGCCGGCCGCAGCGTCCCGGGCACCCCGGTCGGCTCGCGCAGCTCGCCCAGCTCCCACAGACGGGTCTCCTCGGTCGCGCGGACCGTCCCGCCCGCTCGTCGCGCGGTCTCCGCCATCACCGCCTCCACGGCGGGCAGCCCCCCGTTGGCGGCGTCGAGCAGCTCACCGCGAGCGTGGACCGCTCGGGCCAGGGCGCGACCGGCGTCGTCCGGCATCGCGAGCACGTAGGCGGGGTGCGGCGCGAACGGAGCGGTCCGCATCGCCACGCTCACGACCGCGCCGCTGCGGTCGCGGATGACCGCGTACCACTCGTGCGGGGCGGCCTGGCGCGGCACACCCTCGGCCAGCTCCTGGGCGTGCCGGTGGACGCTGGTGAGCACGACCGTGCTCTCGACCGCGCGCGCGGCGAGGTGGTCCCCCGCGGCGCGGAGGAAGTCGTGCGGATCGGCGAAGAAGTCGACGGCGTACTCGCTCGGGTCCCTGCCCATGTCCCTGCCCACGTCCCGGCTCATGACAGCAGGCTTCCGGCGTCGGTGCCCGTGTTTCAACCTGGTTTCACGGGCCCAGGCGCCCGAGCCCTAGGATTTCGGGCATGACCGACATCGAGACGCCCCAGGCCACGGAGACAACGACCGCCGCACCACGCGCGGTCGTCGTACCCGACAAGCCGGCACTCGAGGGTCTCGAGGCCAAGTGGGCCGAGCGCTGGGAGGCAGAGCAGACCTACAGTTTCGACCGCACCCAGCCGCGGGAGAACGTCTACTCCATCGACACCCCGCCCCCCACGGTGAGCGGCAGCCTGCACGTCGGACATGTCTTCTCCTACACCCACCCCGACCTGGTCGCCCGCTTCCAGCGGATGCGCGGCAAGGCGGTCTTCTACCCGATCGGGTGGGACGACAACGGCCTGCCGACCGAGCGACGCGTGCAGAACTACTACGGCGTCCGCTGCGACCCCTCGCTCCCCTACGACCCCGACTTCACCCCGCCGGAGAAA
Source organism: Nocardioides sp. (assembly GCA_031177735.1). Taxonomy (GTDB): domain Bacteria; phylum Actinomycetota; class Actinomycetes; order Propionibacteriales; family Nocardioidaceae; genus Nocardioides. The sequence continues at coordinate 673 of JAPSKJ010000201.1, read as the reverse complement.
CCGGACCCGAAGAAGCAGATCCCGATCAGCCGACCCAACTTCGTCGAGCTCTGCAACGAGCTGGTGAAGCAGGACGAGCAGGTCTTCGAGTCGCTGTGGCGCACTCTCGGCGTCTCCTACGACTGGTCCCACCAGTACACGACGATCGGTGACGTCGCCCGCACCGTCAGTCAGCGGGCCTTCCTGCGCAACCTCGCCCGCGGGGAGGCCTACCTGCAGGAGGCACCCACCCTGTGGGACGTGACCTTCCAGACCGCGGTGGCGCAGGCCGAGCTGGAGGCGCGCGAGTACGCCGGCGCCTACCACCGCGTCGCGTTCCACCGTCCCGACGGCAGCCCCGTGTTCATCGAGACGACCCGCCCGGAGCTGATCCCCTCGGTGGTCGCGCTGATCGCGCACCCCGACGACGAGCGCTACCAGCCGCTCTTCGGCACCACCGTGGCCTCGCCCGTGTTCGGCGTCGAGATCCCGGTGCTCCCCCACCCCGCAGCCGAGATGGACAAGGGTGCCGGCATCGCGATGTGCTGCACCTTCGGCGACCTCACCGACGTGCAGTGGTGGCGCGAGCTGCAGCTCCCCGTGCGCACGGTCATCGGTCGCGACGGCCGCTTCACCCGCGAGACGCCGGAGTGGCTGAGCTCGCCGGCCGCCGCCGCGGCGTACGAGGACCTCA
>JAPSKJ010000200.1 GCA_031177735.1 Nocardioides sp. | reverse complement strand
CCCCAGGCGGTGATCCCGGCACGGGCATCCGCGGCAACCCGCACACCGCTCTGTCGGAGTGCGACACTCGTGGCGTGCTGAACGGACGCGAGCCGACCCACTGGGGGATCCCCCAAGCAGAGGTCGAGGGCTTCCAACCGAGCTCCTGGGACGAGCGGCACATCCCGCGCGCGCTCGACCCGCGCCGGCGCCTGACCGACCTGGTCACCCGCGTGCATGCGGGTGACTTCGACATCGAGGCGGTGCGTTGACGTGCTCGTGGTGACCCGCTTCCGACTGCCCGCCGAGGGGCAGTACGCCGTCGAGCAGTTCCGCAGCGACCTCGAGTCCGCCCTCGGCGTACTGGCGGCGGCCAGGGGCTTCCTCGACGGCCGGATCGGACGCAACGCCGACGAGCCGGACCTGTGGGTGCTGGTGACCACGTGGGCCGACCCCGGCTCCTACCGGCGAGCGATCAGCCCGGTGGAGCTGCGGCTCAGCCCGGTGTGGCGGGTGGCCGTCGACGAGGCGGGCGCCTACGAGCCCGTCGCTCCGGGGACCGACCTGAATACATGGGCGACGCGGTCGATAGGCTGACCCCCACCCGGGGAAGCGTCCCGGACCACGACACAGGAGCAGTGCAGAAGTGGCCAAGCCGCCCGCATCGACCGTCGACCACGTCGTCTCGCTCGCCAAGCGGCGGGGATTCGTCTACCCCTGCGGCGAGATCTACGGCGGCACCCGCTCGGCCTGGGACTACGGCCCGCTCGGCGTGGAGCTGAAGGAGAACATCAAGCGTCAGTGGTGGCGCGCGATGGTGCAGAGCCGCGACGACGTCGTCGGCCTCGACTCCAGCGTCATCCTGCCGCGCCAGGTGTGGGAGGCCTCCGGCCACGTCGAGACCTTCACCGACCCGCTGACGGAGTGCCAGTCCTGCCACAAGCGGTTCCGGGCCGACCACCTGCAGGAGGCGGTGGCGGAGAAGAAGGGGATCGACAACCCCGATGACGTCAACCTCGACGACGTCGCTTGCCCCAACTGCGGCACCCGCGGCGCCTGGACCGAGCCGCGCCAGTTCTCCGGCCTGCTCAAGACCTACCTCGGTGTCATCGAGGACGAGTCGGGCCTGCACTACCTGCGTCCCGAGACCGCCCAGGGCATCTTCGTGAACTTCGCCAACGTGGTGACCTCGCAGCGGATGAAGCCCCCGTTCGGCATCGCCCAGATCGGCAAGAGCTTCCGCAACGAGATCACCCCGGGCAACTTCATCTTCCGCACGCGCGAGTTCGAGCAGATGGAGATGGAGTTCTTCGTCAAGCCCGGCGAGGACGCCGAGTGGCACCAGTACTGGATCGACACCCGCACCCAGTGGTACGTCGACCTCGGCATCAACCCCGACAACCTGCGTCACTTCGAGCACCCGCAGGAGAAGCTGAGCCACTACTCGACGCGCACCGTCGACATCGAGTACCGCTTCAACTTCGCCGGCTCGGAATGGGGTGAGCTCGAGGGCATCGCCAACCGCACCGACTTCGACCTCTCCACCCACGCCAAGCACTCCGGGCAGGACCTGTCCTACTTCGACCAGGCCAACAACGAGCGCTACGTGCCCTACGTCATCGAGCCGGCGGCCGGCCTCTCGCGCAGCCTGATGACCTTCCTCGTCGACGCCTACACCGAGGACGAGGCGCCCAACACCAAGGGCGGGGTCGACAAGCGCGTCGTGCTGCGGCTCGACCCGCGCCTGGCGCCGGTGAAGGCCGCGGTGCTGCCGCTGAGCCGCAACGAGTCGCTCAGCCCCAAGGCGCGCGACCTCGCCGCCGAGCTCCGCAAGCACTGGAACGTCGACTTCGACGACTCCGGCGCGATCGGCCGCCGCTACCGCCGCCAGGACGAGATCGGCACCCCGTTCTGCGTGACCGTCGACTTCGACACCCTCGACGACCACGCCGTGACCGTCCGCGAGCGCGACACCATGGCCCAGGAGCGGGTCTCGCTGGACCGCCTGGTCGGCTACTTCGCCGAGCGGCTGATCGGCTGCTGACGCGTCGCGGCACTTCCGGGCGGACCCGCCGGGGGGCGACACGCAGGCGCGGATCGTGACGACGGCCCCGCCCGCAGCCCGATGGGCGGCATGATGTGCCCATGCTGCGGCCGCTCGGACTGATCCTCCCCGGACTGCTCCTCGCGGGGAGCGTGCTTTCCGGGTGCTCCGACGACGGCGGCGCGGGAGGCGGCAGCAGCAGCGACGGCGACAGTCGCAGCACCGCCACCGCCACCGCCTCGACGCAGGTGGCCAGCCCGTCGGCGTACCCCTCGGCGCCGGAGGCGGTCTCCCTCACCGAGCCCGGCACCGAGCTGGCGCTGGGGGAGTCCGCGACCGTCGCCTGGCAGCCGGTCCAGTCGCTGGTGGGCGTGCTCGACGTCTCGGTGACCGCGGTGGAGCGCACCACCTTCGAGGCCTTCCGGGGATGGCAGGTCGACGACGCGGTGCGCCAGCAGACGCCGTACTTCGTCCGCGCGAGGGTCGCCAACGCCGGCGAGACGGACCTGGCCACGCAACCGGTGCCGTTGTACGCCGTCGACGGATCCGGCGCGCTGGTCGAGCCCAGCACCTTCGGCGGTGAGTTCGAGCCCTGCCGGCCGCAGGCCCTGCCGACGCCGTTCGCCCCGGGGGCCGGCGCCGAGGTGTGCCTGGTCTACCTGCTGCCACCGGGCGGCACGCTGGCAGGGGTCAGCTTCCGGCCCGCCGACGACTTCGAGCCGATCACCTGGAGCGGAACGGTGACCGACTACCGGGCGCCGGGGCGAGCAGGCTCGCCCGCAGCGACGCCGACCGCGAGTCCCTCCGGCTCGCCGACGAGCTGAGACCCGGCTGTCGATTCGGACCGCCCCGGCCCGGTGCCCGACAATGGGCGCATGTCCACGCCGGTCGCGTCCCCGCTCCGCCTCGGCACCCTCGAGGTGCCGGTGCCGGTCGTGCTCGCGCCGATGGCGGGCATCACCAACGCGGCGTACCGCCGCCTGTGTGCCGAGCAGGGTGCGGGCCTCTACGTCTGCGAGATGATCACCAGCCGCGGGCTGGTGGAGGGTGACCAGCACACCAAGGACATGCTCGTCTTCGACGAGCTGGAGACGGTCCGCTCGGTCCAGCTCTACGGCACCGACCCGGTCTACGTCGGGAAGGCCGCCGAGATCCTGTGCGCGGAGTACGGCGTCGCCCACATCGACCTGAACTTCGGCTGCCCGGTGCCCAAGGTGACCCGCAAGGGCGGTGGCGGCGCCCTCCCGTGGAAGCGCGGGCTCCTGGGCGAGATCCTCGAGCACGCGGTGCGGGCGGCCGAGCCCTACGGCGTCCCGGTGACGATGAAGACCCGCAAGGGCATCGACGACGACCACCTGACCTACCTCGACGCCGGACGGATCGCGCAGGAGAGCGGTGTCGCGGCGATCGCGCTGCACGGACGCACCGTCGCGCAGGCCTACTCCGGCCAGGCCGACTGGGACGCGATCGGCGAGCTGGTCTCCCACGTCGACATCCCGGTCCTCGGCAACGGCGACATCTGGGAGGCCGCCGACGCGCTCCGGATGGTCGAGCAGACGGGCGCCGCCGGCGTGGTCGTCGGCCGCGGCTGCCTGGGCCGCCCCTGGCTCTTCCGCGACCTCGCCGCGGCGTTCCGCGGCGAGCAGGTGGCGACCCTCCCGACGCTGGGCGAGGTGGCCGCGATGATGCGCCGCCACGCCGAGCTCCTGTGCCGCCACATGGGCGAGGAGCGCGGCTGCAAGGAGTTCCGCAAGCACGTCACCTGGTACCTCAAGGGCTTCGGTGCCGGTGGCGAGATGCGCCGCTCACTCGGCCTCGTGCGCACCCTCGGCGACCTCGACCGGCTGCTCGCCGACCTCGACCCCACCGAGCCCTTCCCGGTGCGAGAGCTCGGCGCTCCCCGCGGCCGTCAGGGCTCGCCACGCGACCGGGTCGCCCTCCCCGAGGGCTGGCTCGACGACGCCGACGGCTCCGGCTGCGGCATCGCCGAGGATGCCTCCGAGACCTCGGGCGGCTGAGCGCGCCGTCGGCTCCGCGCCGGTCGGGCAGCGGCTCGGGTGACGGGACACACCCGTCATTTAACCGTTGAAGATTCACCCGGGCCCGGAGTGCTGTGTTGTACTCGAACCTCGCGTCGAGGCTGCTTGAGTCGGTCCCGGCGCGCGTCATGTCCGCAGAAGCAAAGGATCAGCGCTGTGGCGTCAGGAAGCCACAAGCGGGAAACCAATGCCCGCCTCCCGTTCCTCCGACCCCGTCCCGGCAAGTCCGGCGCGGTCCGGATCGCCGGACCCGTCGCCCTGGTGGCCACCGCTGTCGCGGTCACGGGCGGCGTCTTCGCCGGCGACCCCGCGGCCAACGACCAGCTGTTCGCCGGGTCGGCCACGGCCGACGTCGCAGGAGCGGTGGCCTCCGGGTCGCCCACCGCGACCGCCACGCCGACGCTCGCGGCTCCCGCCGCGACGGCCCCGGCCGGCGGTCGTGAGGCCGTCGTGACCCGGTCAGCCCCGCGCACACAGGTCGCCCAGGGCCCGACCGTCTCGCCCCGCGACGCCGCGCTCTCCCGCGCCGCCACCCGACTGGCGGTCCGCAACGCCGAGTCCCAGCTGTGGACCACCGCGGACCTCAACCTCTGGAGCGCCCCGGGTGAGGGCGCCGAGTCACTCGGCGAGATCGCCTCGGGCGAGCGCGTCCTGGTCACCGGCCGTGCCCTGGGCGAGCGCGAGGAGATCGTCGTCGACGGCGAGGCGGTGTGGGTCACCGCGGGCTACCTGTCCGAGGAGGAGCCCAACACGCTCACCGGAGAGTGCACCAACGGCACCTCCGTGCCCAGCGGCGTGAGCTCCTACATCAAGCTGGTCCACGCGGCGGTCTGCGCCAACTTCCCCTCGATCAGCAGCTACGGCACGTTCCGCGACGACGGTGAGCACGGCCAGGGCCG
>JAPSKJ010000011.1 GCA_031177735.1 Nocardioides sp. | reverse complement strand
CGGCTGCGCGCGGCTGCCCACCCGTGGCTCTCCGAGCAGACGGCGCTGGTCGGCGACTGGAACATCTGCCCCACCGACGACGACGTCTTCGACGTGGCCCAGTTCAAGAACTCCACCCACGTGACCCCCGCCGAGCGCGCGGCGTTCCAGGCGCTCCTCGACGACGGCTGGTCGGAGGTGACCCGTGCGCACGCGCCGGGCTACACCTACTGGGACTACTACCGGCAGCGCTTCGAGCGCGACCGCGGCCTCAAGATCGACTTCGTGCTGGCCTCCCCCACGCTCGCGACGCGGGTGAGCGACGCGCTCATCGACCGCGAGGAGCGGGCCGGCACCGGGGCCTCCGACCACGCGCCGGTGATCGTCGACCTGGCCGACTGACGGTGCCGATCCTCCGCACCGCCACCCTCGACGACGTCCCGGCACTGCTCGCGCTGTGGGCGGTCGCCGCCGAGAACGACGCCCGACCGACCGACACCGAGGAGCTCGTCGAGACGCTCCTGGCCCGCGACCCGGACGCCTGCATCCTCGCCGAGGTCGACGGGCAGGTCGTCGGCTCTGTCATCGCCGGCTGGGACGGCTGGCGAGCGCACCTCTACCGGCTGGCGGTGCACCCGTCCGTACGCCGCCGCGGGATCGGGTCGACGTTGCTGGAGGCGGCCGAGCGGAGGCTGCGCGCCCTCGGCGCCACCCGGCTGGACGCGATGGTGCTCGAAGGCAACGACCTGGGCCAGGCCACCTGGCGGGCGGCCGGCTACCGACCGCAGCAGGAGTGGCGACGCTGGGTCCGCCCGGTGTGAGGGTCTCGCGCAGCGTGGTGCCGCCCCGCCATCAGGTGACCGGGCGCCACCACACTGCACTCCCAGGTGCTCCTCAGAGCCGGGCCAGCGCGCGCTCGGCGAGCCGGTCCGGCGTGCCGAAGCGGTGGGCGGTGATGCTGATCGCCTGCTCGCGCAGGAAGGGCAGCAGCTCGATCCGCCCGGCCTCCGTCACCGGCTGGCCGTAGACCGCCAGGTCGGGACGGCCCCCGCAGAGACGGGCCAGCTCCGCGGCGGAGCCGCCGACGAGCCGAACCCGGCCGGAGAGGCCGGCGAGCGTGGCCGCCCAGCCGGTCTCCCCCTCGGTGGTCACCTCCACGCCGGCGGCGGCGAGGGCGGAGCCGAGCGGCGAGGGCAGGGCAACCGCGCTCGACACGGTGACCGGTGCGCCGGCGCACACGCCGGCGGCCACCACGCGGACCAGGTCGGCGAGGTCGCCGTCGCTCTCCAGCCGCACCGTCACCGGCGTCGCCACGTAGCGGAACACGTTGTGCTCGGCGGACAGGGCGGACACGTCGCGGTGGACACCGAACTCCGCGGCCCACGCCGCGGCGTCGCTGCGCACCGCCCGCTCGAGCGCGGCCACCGCACCGGGGTCGAGGTGCGGCGCGGCCGCCTCCACCAGCCGGCGTACGCCGTCGGCGGGCTGCGCCCCGTCGGCCGCGACCGACCCGGCCCAGTCGGTGAGGCCGATCAGGTAGTTCGGCCCACCGGCCTTGCCGCCCGCACCCACCGACGACCGCTTCCAGCCGCCGAACGGCTGCCGCCGCACGATCGCGCCGGTGATGCCGCGGTTGACGTACACGTTGCCCGCCTCGACCCGCCGCAGCCAGGAGCCGATCTCGTCGGCGTCGAGGGAGTGCAGCCCGGCGGTCAGGCCGTAGTCGACGGCGTTCTGCAGCGCCACGGCCTCGTCGAGGGTCTCGGCGGTCATGAGACCGAGGACGGGGCCGAAGTACTCGGTGAGGTGGAACTCCGAGCCGGGCCGGACGCCGGTCTTCACCCCGGGCGACCAGAGCCGGCCGGAGTCGTCGAGCCGGCGCGGCTCGACCAGCCACGACTCCCCCGGACCCAGGGTGGTCAGCGCGCGCAGCAGCTTGCCGGCCGCGGGTTCGATGACCGGTCCGACCTGGGCGACCGGGTCGGAGGGGTAGCCCACCCGCAGTGACGACACGGCGTCGACCAGCTGGTCGCGGAAGCGTCGCGACGTCGCCACCGAGCCGACCAGAATGCCCAGCGAGGCCGCGGAGCACTTCTGCCCGGCGTGGCCGAAGGCCGAGGCGACCAGGTCCTTGACGGCGAGGTCGAGGTCGGCGGTGGGAGTGACGACGATGGCGTTCTTGCCGCTCGTCTCCGCCAGCAGCGGCAGGTCGGGCCGGAAGGAGCGGAACAGCTCAGCGGTCTCGAACGCGCCGGTGAGGATCAACCGGTCCACCCGTGGGTCGCCGACCAGCGCCCGGCCGAGGTCGCCCTCCTCCACGTGCACGAGTCGGAGCACCTCGCGCGGCACGCCGGCCGCCCACAGCGCCTCGACCATCACCGAGCCGCAGCGCTGCGCCTGCGGCGCCGGCTTGATCACGACCGAGGAGCCGGCCGCGAGCGCGGCGAGCACCGAGCCGGCCGGGATGGCGACCGGGAAGTTCCACGGCGGGGTGACCACGGTGAGCCGCACCGGGCGGGCGACGGCGCCGTCGACACGGTCGAGCTCCTCGGCCAGCGTGGCGTAGTAGCGCGCGAAGTCGGCTGCCTCGCTGACCTCGGGGTCGGCCTGGTCGAAGGTCTTCCCGCACTCGGCGGCCATCACCTCGATCAGGTCGCCGCGGCGGCGCTCGAGCTCGTCGGCCACCCGGCGGAGCACCGCCGCGCGCTCCGCGCCGGACCGCGCGCCCCAGGCATCCGCGGCGTGGACGGCTCCGGCGACGACGGACTCGAGCTGGTCCGGCGTACTCACCGTCGCGGCCGCGACCAGGTCGGCGCCGAGCGTCGAGCCGGCGACCCGGTCGAGGATGTCACGGGCCCAGGCGCGGTTGCCGTCGGTGGCGGGGTCGGAGTCGGCGGTGTTGTGGAAGTCCGTCGCGGGTACGCCGTCGGCCGGCTGCCGCCGGTCCTGGACCCGGTGGGTCGCCGGCACCGCCTCGCCGAGCGCGGCGAGCGAGGCCCGGAAACGCGACCGCTCGCGCTCGAAGAGCGTGCTGTCCTCGTGCAGCTCGAAGACCGCCGACATGAAGTTGTCCTGACTGGCGCCCTCCTCCAGCCGGCGGATCAGGTAGGCGATCGCCACGTCGAACTCCCGAGGGTGGACCACCGGGGTGTAGAGCAGCAGCCGCCCGACGTCCTCACGGACCGCAGCAGCCTGGCCGGTGGCCATGCCGAGCAGCATCTCGAACTCCACACCGTCGCGGACCCCCCGCTGCCCGGCGAGCAGCCAGGCGAAGGCGATGTCGAAGAGGTTGTGGCCCGCCACACCGATGTGGACGTTGGCGATCCGGTCGGGGTGGAAGGCATAGTCGAGGACCCGCTTGTAGTGGGTGTCGGTCTCCCGCTTGGTGGGCCACGTGGCCAGCGGCCAGTCGTGCAGGTCGGCCTCGACGCGCTCCATCGGCAGGTTGGCGCCCTTGACGACCCGCACCTTGATCGGCGCTCCCCCGCGGGCGCGCCGCTGCGTCGCCCAGGCCTGGAGGTGCTCCATCGCCGGCAGCGCGTCGGGCAGGTAGGCCTGCAGCACGATGCCGGCCTCCAGGTCGAGCAGGTCGGGCTGGTCGAGGATCCGGGTGAAGACCGCGAGGGTCAGGTCGAGGTCGCGGTACTCCTCCATGTCGAGGTTGATGAACTTCCGCGGCGTCGACTGCGCGGCCAGCCGGTAGAGCGGCGCCAGCTTGCCGACCACGTGCTCGACCATCTCCTCGAAGGCCCAGGGCTGGTGCGGCCCGACGACGGCGGAGACCTTGATGGAGACGTAGTCGACGTCGTCGCGGGCCAGCAGCCGGGCAGTGCCCTCCAGACGCCGGGCCGCCTCCCGCTCGCCCAGCACCGCCTCCCCGAGCAGGTTGATGTTGAGCCGCGCGTCGCGACCCAGCCGCTCCAGCGCGCCGCCGAGCTTGGCATCGGTGGCGTCGACGACGAGGTGGCCGACCATCCCTCGCAGGGTGCGCCGCACGACCGGGATGACCAGTCGGGGCGCGATCCGGCCGGCGAGGCCGCCGAGCACGACGGCGAGGCGGAGGTACCACGGCAGGAAGCGCGGCACCGCCCGGGCCAGCTCGGCCATGTTGCGGGCGGCGACGCGCTGGTCCTCGGGCCGGATGACGCGGTCGATGAAGCCGACCGTGAAGGCCAGCCCGGAGGGGTCCTTGAGCACGCCGGCGAGCTTCTGCGCCGCGGGGTCGACCGGGTGTGCGGCCGCCCGGGCCAGCCACGTCCGGACCAGTGCGTCGACGTCGTCGGCGAGGGCGTGGAGGTCCTCGCGGGAGGCAGGCGCGGATGGCTCGAGGGTGGTCATGGCTCGATTCTCGGGGTGAGGATCGATAAGGTACAGCGATCTTTTCTGACGGTTATCCGTCGATTTTGCTGAACGGTTGCGGAGGTGCTCGATGCTCGACGTGCGCCGGCTGGTGGTGCTCAGGGAGCTGGCTCTGCGCGGCACGCTCGCCGAGGTCGCGACCGCGCTCCACCTCAGCCCCTCCGCGGTCTCCCAGCAGCTGGCCCAGCTGGAGCGTGACGCCGGTGTGCCGCTGCTGCAGAAGAGCGGCCGACGCGTCCGGCTCACCCCGCAGGCCGAGATCCTGGTCGAGCACACCCAGGCGGTGCTCGAGCGCCTCGAGCTCGCCGAGTCCGAGCTCGGCCGCTCTGTCGGCGAGGCGACCGGCACGGTGCGGATCGCGGTCTTCCAGTCCGCGGCGCTCGCCCTGATGCCGCAGACCCTCGCCACCCTGGCGCAGCGGCACCCGCGGCTGCGGGTCGAGGTCACCCAGCACGAGCCGGAGGACGCCCTGCGCGGCACCTGGGCCCGCGAGTTCGACCTGGTCGTGGCCGAGGAGTATCCCGGCCACGCCGCGCCCTGGCACCCCGAGCTCGACCGGGTGCCGCTCACCACCGACGCGATCCGCCTGGCCGTGCCGCCCACCTGGGAGCGCATCACCCGGATCCGAGACGCCGCCGACGTGCCGTGGGTGATGGAGCCGCACGGCGCCGCGTCCCGGCACTTCGCCGAGCAGGCCTGCCGGACCGCGGGGTTCGAGCCCGACGTCCGGTTCGAGACCGCCGACCTGCAGGCCCAGCTCGCACTCATCGAGTCCGGCAACGCCGTGGCGCTCATCCCCGACCTGATGCGCGCACGCCGCGAGCCCGAGGTGCGCATCGTCGACCTCGCCGGCTCTCCGCGGCGCACCGTCTTCACCGCCGCCCGGCGCTCGACGGTGCGGCGCCCCGCGATCGTCGCCTGCCGGGAGGCGTTGGCCGCAGCGGCGGGCTGACCGGCACTGTCGGTGGTCGGCCCCATGCTGGGCGGCATGGAGCTCCTTCCCCTCCTCGTCGCCCTGATCGCCCTGCTGGTCGGCCTCGCGCTCGGGGTGCTGATCGGGGCGCTGTGGGCCCGCGGCCGGCACGTCACCGAGCTGGTCGACCAGGCCGAGCTGCTCCAGGGCCTCGACCGCCTCGGCGACCAGCTGCACCACCTCGACCGGTCCCGGGTCGGCATGGAGCGCGCGCTGGCCGAGCAGGTCGACGGCGTACGCCGCCAGGCGGAGGCGCTGGGTCACGAGACCCGGTCGCTGTCGACCGCGCTGCGCCGGCCGCAGGTCCGCGGGCGGTGGGGCGAGCTGCACCTGCGGCGGGCGGTCGAGCTCGCCGGGTTGGTCGACCGCTGCGACTTCACCGAGCAGGTCCGGCTCGACGACGGCACCCAGCGGCCCGACCTGGTCGTGCACCTGGCCGGCGGCAAGCAGGTGATCGTCGACGCCAAGGTGCCGCTCGACGCTCACCTCGACGCCAGCGCGGCCGACGACCCGGCCGACCGCGAGCACCACCTGCGCCGCCACGCCGCCCAGCTGCGCACCCATGTCGACGGCCTGGCGTCGAAGGCCTACTGGCGGGCCCTGCCGGAGACTCCGGAGTTCGTGGTGCTGTTCGTGCCGGCCGAGTCCTTCCTCGCCGACGCCCTGGCGGCCGATCCCTCGCTCATCGACTACGCCGCCACCCGGCAGGTCGTGCTGGCCACGCCCACCACCCTGATCGCCCTGCTCCGCACGGTCGCCCACGGCTGGAGCCACGAGGCGCTCGCCGACCAGGCTCGGGAGATCCACCGGCTGGGCCGCGACCTGCACGCGCGACTCGGCACCCTCAGCGGCCACCTCGACACCGTCGGCCGCTCCCTCAACCGGGCCGTGGAGAGCTACAACCGGGCGATGGCCTCACTCGACACGCGCGTGCTCGTGGCCGCGCGTCGCTTCAGCGAGCTGTCGGTCACCGACGACGACCTGCCGGCCCCGCGCCCGGTCGAGCTGCGGGCGGTCGAGCGGCTGCCCGCGCCGGACCGGCGCGCCGCCCACGACGAGGCGGGGGACGACCCTACCGTGGCGCTGTGAGGAGGCGCAGATGAGCCACGCGCGCACGATCTGGGAGGAGGGCGACGAGCCCGGCCGACAGCTCGTCGCGCTCGGCCTGGCTGTCGCGCTCACCGTCGCCGTGATCGACCTGGCCCTCACCGACCGGGTCAGCCTGCTCTTCGACCTGGGCTTCGCGGTGCTCTGCGTCGCGCTGGCCCTGCTCGTCGCGCCCCGCGACTTCTTCGTCGTGGGGGTGCTGCCACCGCTGCTGATGCTGACGGTGTTCGTCGTGCTCGCCCTCGCCCGACCAGAGGCGATCCCCGGCACCCACCACAACGCCGTGCAGGCGATCGTCAACGGCCTCTCGCACCACAGCGTGGCGCTGTTCGTCGGCTACGCCCTGTGCCTGGGCTGCCTGGCGGTGCGCCGCAAGGTCGCCGCTCGCCGCTGAGCCGGCCCCGCATCCGACCCGCTGGGAGAGGGCGGCGTGGGACGACGCAGGGTGCGTCAAGCGAAGCGCGACCAGTCGCCGGCGCCCTCGCGGAGCACCTCCGGCGCGCCCTCCGACCAGTCGACCACCGTCGTCGGCTCGGCCGGCGTCTCGCCCGCCTCGATGACGATGTCGACCTCGTGGTCGAGCTCCTCCTTGACGTCCCAGCCCATGGTGCGGGGCTCGGTCTCGCCGGGCAGGATCAGCGTGGAGGACAGGATCGGCTCGCCCAGGCCCTCGAGGAGCGCACGGACGACGGCGTGGTCGGGGATGCGCACGCCCACGGTCTTCTTCTTGGGGTGCAGCAGTCGGCGCGGCACCTCGGGGGTGGCCGGCAGGATGAACGTGTAGGGCCCCGGGGTGGCCGCCCGGATCGCCCGGAAGGCGTGGTTGTCCACGTGCACCAGCTGGCCGAGCTGGGAGAAGTCGCGGCAGACCAGGGTGAAGTGGTGGCGCTCGTCGAGGCCGCGGATCCGCAGGATCCGGTCGCGCCCGTCGCGGTTGCCGATGCGCGAGCCCAGCGCGTAGCCGGAGTCGGTCGGGTAGGCGATCAGCGCGTCGTCGCGGAGCGCGGCGACGACCTGGTCGATCGACCGGGGCTGCGGGTTGTCCGGGTGGACGTCGAGGTAGCGGGCCATCGTCAGGAGCTCGCTGCGAGGGCGGCCTTCATGTCGCGCCGCAGCTCCGCGGGGAGCGCGAAGATCAGGGACTCCTCGGCCGTCTTCACCGCCCGGGCGTCGGGGTAGCCCCGCTCGCGCAGGAACTCCAGCACACCCTGGACCAGCTCCTCGGGCACGGAGGCACCGGAGGTCACCGAGACGGTGGCGACGCCGTCGAGCCACGACTCCTGGATCTCCGAGGCGTCGTCGACGCGGTACGCCGCCTTGGCGCCGGCCTCGAGGGCGACCTCGACCAGCCGGACGCTGTTGGAGGAGTTGCCGGAGCCGACCACGATGACCAGGTCGGCGGAGCGGGCGATCTCCTTCACCGCCAGCTGGCGGTTCTGCGTGGCGTAGCAGATGTCGTCGCTCGGCGGGTCGATCAGGTCGGGGAACCGCTCGCGGATCGCGTCGACCGTCGCCATCGTCTCGTCGACCGACAGGGTGGTCTGGGAGAGCCAGACGACCTTCTTCGGGTCGCGCACCGTGATCCCGGGCACGTCCCACGGGCCCTCGACGAGCTGGGTGTGCTCGGGCGCCTCGCCCATGGTGCCCTCGACCTCCTCGTGGCCGGCGTGGCCGATGAGGAGGATGTCGTAGTCCTCCTTGGCGAAGCGCTTGGCCTCGTGGTGGACCTTGGTCACCAGCGGGCACGTGGCGTCGATCGTCTTCAGCCCCAGCTCCTCGGCGGCCGCGTGGACGGCCGGCGAGACGCCGTGCGCCGAGAACACCACCGTGGCGCCGGCCGGCACCTCGTCGAGCTCGTCGACGAAGATCGCGCCCCGGGCGGCGAGGCTGCCGACGACGTGCTTGTTGTGCACGATCTCCTTGCGGACGTAGACCGGGGCGCCGTAGAGGTCGAGGGCCTTCTCGACCGTCACCACGGCGCGGTCCACACCGGCGCAGTAGCCGCGCGGAGCGGCCAGGAGAACGGCCCGCTCGTCGCCGGAGAGGACGCGCGGCATGGCGAGGTCGGTCATGGCCCCGAGTCTACGGACTCGACCGCCCTGGTCAGGAATGGCCGCGAACCGGGACGTCCTGCGCCAGCGCGCGGAGCCCGCCGGCCAGCGACGGTGCGAGCGGCAGCCGAGGCAGCAGCATCGCCTGGTAGGCGTGGTAGACGTCGGGCCGGCCACGCCAGACCACGGCCGAGGGACGGTTGTGCTCGTCGAGCTCGTGGCGCCACGAGCCGGCCCGGTCGATCAGGTGCTCGCCGGTGTAGTCGCCGAGCACGGCCAGCCAGTCGGCGTACTGCTGCGCGCCGGTGCGACGGCGCAGCACCTCCGCAGCCGCGAGCGCCTCGGCGATCACCCAGTGCATCCGCAGCCGGACCACGGGCGAGGCGTCCCAGTCGACGGTGTAGACGATCCCCGGTGCACCGTCGGCCGCCCAGCCGACCTCCATCGCCCGGTCGAAGAGCGCGACCGCGTCCTCGAGCAGCCAGCCCGGCGGGTCGGCGAGCGCGGCCTCGGTGTGCAGCAGCAGCCGCGACCACTCCAGCATGTGCCCGGGGGTGCAGCCGAAGGGCCGGAACGGGTCGTCGGGGTGGTCGGCGTTGTAGTCGGGGACCGGCTCCCACGCCGGCGTGAAGTGCTCGGGCAGCAGGTATCCGCGCGGACGCGCGACCTGGTGGATGAGGTGCTCGGCGATCCCGAGCGCCCGCTGGTGCCAGGCCGGGTCACCGGTCGCGTCGCCGGCGGCCAGGAGTGCCTCCACCATGTGCATGCTGGAGTTGGCGCCCCGGTAGGGCTCGGTCTCGGTGAGCGCCGCGTCGAGGCTGTCGACGACCCGGCCGTCGGCGTCGAGGAAGTGGCGTACGACGACCTCGAGCGCCTCCTCCAGCAGTGCCTCGCCGCCGGGGATCCCCGCGGCCGTGGCGCTGCTCGCGGCCAGCACGACGAACGCGTGGGCGTAGGCCTCCTTGCGCGGCTCCACCACCGTGCCGTCGAGCGCCACCGCACCCGACCAGCCGCCGTGCTCGCGGTCGCGCAGCGGACCGCCGGCCAGGGCCGCGACGCCGCCCTCGGCCAGCTCCCCCGCACCGGCGTGACCGGTCAGGTGGGCCAGCGCGAACACGTGCGTCATCCGGGTGGTGATCCAGGTGTGCACCGCAGCGTCGGACACGGGCGCCCCGTCCTCGCCCAGCCAGCGGAAGCCGAGGCCGGGCGAGGCGGAGGCACGGGCGAAGTCGACCAGGCCGCGGCACTCGCGCTCGGTGTCGATGGCACTCATCCCTTGACCGAGCCGGCCATCAGCCCCCCGACGAAGTAGCGGCCCAGCAGGATGTAGACGACGAGCGTGGGCAGCGACGCGATCAGCGCGCCGGCCATGCTGGCCGAGTAGTCCTGCATCTGTCCGCTCGCCAGGAAGTTGAGGGAGATGGTGACCGGTCCGTTGCGCGCGTTGGAGAAGAACAGTGCGAACAGGTAGTCGTTCCACGCCGAGGTGAACTGCCACATCAGCACGACCACGAAGGCCGGCGCCGAGATCGGGAGGATCACCGAGCTGTAGGTGCGCAGCATCCCGGCCCCGTCCATGCGGGCCGCCTCGATGAGCTCGTGCGGCACTGCGGCGTAGTAGTTGCGGAAGATCAGCGTCGTGATCGGCAGACCGTAGATCACGTGCAGCAGGATCAGGCTGGGCACGCCGGAGGGCACGCTCAGCGTCTGCATCAGCTCGACCAGCGGGATCATCACGCCCTGGTAGGGGATGAACATCCCGAACAGGATCAGCGTGAAGACGATGTCCGCGCCGGGGAAGCGCCAGCGGGCCAGCACGAAGCCGTTGAGGGAGCCGAGCACCGCGGAGAGGACGGCGGCGGGGATGACCATCGCGAACGTGCGGCCCAGCGCCGGGGACAGGGCCTCCCAGGCCCGCCGCCAGCCGTCGAACTGCCACTCCTGCGGCAGCTGCCAGGCACGGCTGGGGCTGGCCTCGCCCGCGCCCTTGAAGCTGGTGACCAGCAGGACGTAGGCGGGGATCAGCACGGCCAGCAGGAAGAGCAGGAGCAGGGCGTAGCGGGCGGTGCGGGCGACGCCGCGCGAGCGTCCGCCGACGCGGGCGGCCCGGGGTGCTGCGGAGATGACGTCGGTGCTCATCGGCGGCGCTCCTGCCGGTAGGTGGCGACCAGGTAAGGCACGATCAGCACGGCCACGATCAGCAGCAGGACCATGCCGATGGCCGAGGCCTTCGCGTAGTCACCGCGGGTGAACTCGATCCACATCTGCGTGGCGGGCACCTGGGTCGTGTAGTTGGTCTGGCCGGCGATCGCCATGATCAGGTCGAAGACCTTCAGCGACATGTGGCCGATGATGATGATCGCCGAGAGGGCGACGGGGCTCAGCTGCGGGAACAGCACGTGCCGGTAGAGCTGCCACTCGCTCGCGCCGTCGATCCGGGCGGCCTCGCGCAGCTCCTCGGGGATCCCGCGGAAGCCGGCGAGGAACAGCGCCATCACGTAGCCGGAGAGCTGCCAGACGGCCGGCACGGCGATGGCGATGATGCCCCAGCGCTCGTGGGTCCACCACGGGTTCTGCAGGAAGTCGAGGCCGAGGTCGCCGAAGAGGCGGTTGAGACCGGAGGAGCGCTCGCCCTCCGCGTTGTTGAGCAGCCACCGCCACACCACGCCGGAGGCGATGAAGGAGACCGCCATCGGGAAGAGGTAGACCGCCCGGAACAGCGACTCACCCTTGGCGCCGCGCTCCAGCAGCCAGGCCCACAGGAAGCCCAGGACGAGGGTGCCGAGCAGGAAGGTGACGGTGTAGAAGAGCAGGTTGCGCAGGGAGTAGATGAACGTGTCGTCGGCGAACAGCAGCCGGTAGTTCTCGAACCCGGCCCAGCCCTCCGACGGACCGCGGGTGTGGCGGTCCTGGAAGGAGGTGAGCAGGTTGGCGCCGATGAGGCCGTAGACGAACACGGCGAGCACCACGATCGTCGGCAGCATGAGCAGCACGGGACCGACCCAGGCGCGGGTGGTGCGGCGCTTGAGACGGCGTTGCGGAGGAGTCACCGGGACGACCGGGGTCGTCGAGGTCGTCGTCATGGTCCTGGCCTTTCGAGCGGACACGGACGGGCAGGTGGACGGGCGCGCGGCAACGGCCGCGACATGCCGCGCGCGGGAGGCCGCGAGCGGCGTACGAACGTGACGGACGGGGCGGCGGGCGGACCCGCCGCCCCGTCCACACGGGCTCAGCTTGCGGCGTGTGTCTCGGCCGCGGCCACCAGGCTCTCCTGGAGCTCGGCGACGTCGTTGTTGCTGCCGAACTTCGCCACGGCTGCGGTGACGTCGGTCAGCCAGCTCACCGACGCGGCCGCGCCGTGGGCGAGCGAGGAGACGATCTCGTCGTTGGTCCACGACTCGATCGCGGTCTGCTGGTAGGGACCGAACTCGGCGGTGTCGGCCTCGATGTTGGCCGGGATCGAGCCCTTCGCCTTGTTGAAGGCCTCCTGGCCCTCGGCGCTGGCGACGGTGTCGAGCCAGGCCTCGGTGCCCTCAGGGTTGGGGCTGCCCACCGGCATCGTGAAGGAGTCGGCGAGGAAGTCGAAGACCCCGTCGGTGCCGGGCACCGGGAACGCGACGTAGTCGGTGTCGAAGGTCTTCCCGGCGGTGGCGAACGCCGCCTCGGCCCAGTCGCCCATCACGTTGAACGCCGCCTCGCCGTCGATGACGAGCTGGGTGGCGTCCTGCCAGTCCAGGGACTGGCGGTCGGTGTTGGTCATCTCCAGCAGGGTGGCGTAGTCCTCGAGCGCGGCGGTGACCTCGGCGCCGGCCCAGTCGGTGGTGCCGTCCCACAGGCCGTTGTAGGCCTCCGCGCCGAGGTCCGCGAGCAGCACGGTCTCGAGCAGGTGGACCTGGGTCCAGTCGGTGGCGATCGAGAGCGGGATCTTCCCGGCGGCCTCCACCTTCTCCAGCGCCGCGATCCACTCATCGAGCGAGGCGTAGGTCGCCTTCGGGTCCAGGCCGGCCTCCTGGAGGACCGAGCTGTTGGCCCACACGACGTTGGCGCGGTGGATGTTGGACGGGACCGAGTAGATCTCGCCGTCCTGCTGCAGGCGCTCCAGCAGGCCCTCGGGGAAGAGCTCGTTCCAGCCCTTCTCCTCGAACATGGTGGAGAGGCCCTCGATCTGGCCGGCCTCGATGTAGTCGGTCAGCTCCGCGCCGGCGTGGGCCTGGAACGTGGCCGGCGGGTCGTTGGTCTGCAGTCGCGAGGCGAGCACGTTCTTGGCGTCGCTGCCGGCGCCGCCGGCGACCGCGCCGTTGACGAACTCGAAGTCGGCGTTCTGCGTGTCGAAGACCTCGACCAGTGCGTCGAGGCCCTCCTTCTCGCTGCCCTCGGCCCACCAGGTGAAGACCTCGACCTCGGCGGATCCACCGCCGCCGCCTCCACCGGCCTCACCACCGTCGTCGCCGCCACAGGCGGAGACCGCCAGCAGCGTCAGGGCCGCCAGGCCGGCGGCCAGGGATGTGCGGGTTGCTCTCATGACGTCCTCCGGGATTCCTCCGCGATCGTCCCGTCACCGTGACGGCCGTCGCATATCGGCCAACGTAAGGCCCGGGATTCTGCCCAGTCAATGCAGAACGGGGTCCCAATTTCGAATTGGTTCTGTCGCAAGCGTGCAGAATGTCCTAGGGTCGCGTCATGACCGACTCGGGCTACGCGACCCCCCGCGAGACCGGTGATCCGACGGCAGCGGTCTCAACGCTCCGCGCCGCCAACCGCGCCCTCGTGCTCGATCTGCTGAGCCGGTCCGCGCCCCTGAGCCGGGCCGACATCACGCGGTCGACCGGGCTCTCGCGCAGCACCGTCTCCGGCCTGGTCCAGGAGCTCCTCAGCGAGGGCGTGGCTCAGGAGACCCGCGACACCGAGCCGGCGCGCGGGGGTGGTCGCCCGCCCACGTTGATCTCGCTGCGCGGCGCTCCCGGCGCGCTCGTCGGCGTCGACATCGGCCACCGCCACGTCCGCGTCGCGGTCACCGACCTCGCCGCACGACCGCTCGCCGAGGGGGCTCTGGAGATCGACGTCGACCACGCCGCCACGGAGGCGCTCGACCGGGCCGCCGACCTGGTCGCCGAGTGCTTGACCGAGGCCGGCATCGACCCGAGCGGACCGCGGGTCGTCGGCGTGGGCATGGGCGTGCCCGGACCGGTCGACCCCCGCACCGGTGTGGTCTCCTCGCCGATACTGCCCAACTGGATCGGACTCGCCCCGGCGACCGAGCTGGCCGCTCGCCTGGGGCGCCCCGTCCGGGTCGACAACGACGCCAACATCGGCGCGCTGGGCGAGGTGGAGTACGGCGCGGCCCGCGGGCACTCCGACGTCATCTACGTCAAGGCCTCCAGCGGTATCGGCGCCGGGCTGGTGCTCGCCGGCCGGCTCTACCGCGGCACCACCGGCATCGCCGGCGAGATCGGCCACGTCCGGCTCGTCGACGACGGGCCCGTGTGCCGCTGCGGCAACCGCGGCTGCCTGGAGACCGCGGTGGCGGCACCCAAGCTGGTCGAGCTGCTCCAGCCGGCCTACGACGAGCCGCTCACGGTCGACCGCATGCTCGAGCTCGGCCGCGACGGCGACGTCGGCGTGAACCGCATCCTCGACGACGCCGGCCGCTCGATCGGCCGCGTGCTGGCCGACCTGTGCAACCACCTCAACCCGGGGATGATCGTCATCGGCGGCGGTATGCGGGTCTCTGCCTCCTTCCTGCGCGGGATCCGCGACTCGGTGGAGCGCTACGCCCAGCCCGACACCACCTCGGCGCTCAAGATCGTTCCCGGCACGCTCGGTGAGCGTGCCGGGGTCATCGGCGCGCTGGTGGTCGCGAAGGACGCCACGGCAGTGGTCGGCGAGCCGGTCGGGTGACCGGCCCGCCGACCAGTGGCGCTCGGATCTCAGCCGGCCTGGCCGCTCCCCCCGGCGTTGCGGCCGCTGAGTGCGTAGATCTCCAGCCGCGGGTCGTTCGGCAGGGTGAGCGAGACCGGCGTGCGGGCAGGATCCACCGGCAAGGCGAGCTGCCACAGGGCGACCGGAGGTGCGTCCCGGCCGGTGCCGGCCCGCACGCGGTAGTCGGTGCGCACCGCGACCGACTCGCCGAACCGCGGTGATCCGGCGGCCCAGTCGGTCACCCGGATCGGGACGTCCTGGCTGGTGCCGTCGGCGTACCCGATGCGGGCCGTGGCCTGGACGTCGCCGTTGTGCGCCGTGGCGATGACGTCCAAGGCACTGAACCGGGTGGCCGGACCGGCGCCGGTCAGCGGCACGGTCTGACCACGCGCCTCCACGAAGTTCGGCGCGGTGCCGGCGGTCTGGGGCATCAGGTAGGCCCGCTCCCCCAACACGCCGAGCCCGGGTGCGGGCAGCTGCTCGGCCGGGAAGCTCCAGCCGCCCCCGTCGAAGTCGCCCTCGGCGGTGGCCTCGAGCGTCGCGACACCGTCGTGGTTCCAGCTGCCGGTCAGGTCCTGCGGACAGGAGCCGACCCCGGCGCCGCAGTCGGCCGTGACGACCCGCACCGGCACGGTGCGGGTCACCTCCCGGCCGCGGTCGTCGCGGACCACGACGCTGACCTGGTAGGTCCCGTCCGGGGTGCCGGCCGGCACCGTCACCTCGAGGGCGACCGGCACGGTGGTCGGCAGGCCCTTGGAGTCCGCCGCCCACGTCGCGGTGGCCGGCGCGACCTCGAGCGGGGTGTCCGCGGTGGCCGAGACGGTGCCGTTCACCCGGCCCGGGCCGGTGGCGACCACGTCGACGACGACCTCCTGGGTGACATCGGCCTGCGAGGAGGGCAGCGCGAGGCTGCCGGGGGTCGTGCCGGCAGCCAGCCGGCTGGTGTCGGCCCGGCCGTGACCACACATCGTCGGCGGGGCGTCGCCACGGCTGGTGCCCCAGCTCGACGGGTCATCGCCGAGCCGCAGGGCGAGGCTGCCGCCGGCGAGGAGCTCCTCGGTGGTCGCCCACGTCCGCTGCCACTTCCGCTCGCCGAGCTCCGCCGCGGTGATGTAGCTGCCGGTGCCGCCGTGCGCTCCGGGAGCCGTGATCGTGAGCGAGTCGGTGCCGTGGAAGGACTCGTCGAGACTGATCTCCACGCGATCGAAGATCGGCGCGGTCAACCCCCACACGTCGGTGCCCGGCATGATCGGGTAGATCCCGATCGCGGACAGCACGTGCCAGGCCGACATCGTGCCGAGGTCGTCGTTGCCGGTCATGCCGGTCGGACCGTCGGTGAACAGCGTCAGGGCCGCGTGCACCACGTCACTGGTCTTGTGCGGCTCGCCGGTCCACAGGTACGTGTACGGCGCGTGCAGGTCGGGCTCGTTCTGCGGGTTGTACCGGTCGGCGTTGTAGTAGGCGTACGGACCGTTGACCCAGACCTCGCGGGCCACCCGCCGCGGCTCGTCGACCAGCTGGTCGTAGGCGAAGAAGTAGTCCAGTCGCCGGCGCGCCTCGTCGCGGCCGCCCATCAGCTCGACCAGGCCGACCATGTCCTGCTGGGCCAGCCACATGTACTGCCACGCGGTGCCCTCGTGGAACCCGACGGAGTCCTTGGGGTCAGCGGGGCCGACGAACCGGCCCTGCGCGTCACGAGCCCGGAACCAGCCGGTCCGCGGGTCGAACACGTTGCGGTAGTAGCGGCCGCGCTCGGCGTACCGCTTGGCGTCGGCGGTCTGGCCCAGCGCCCCGGCCATGGTCGAGAGGGTGCAGTCCGCGAGTGCGTACTCCAGCGTGGCCGACGGTCCGTGGTTGAGGTCGTAGTCGCCCGGCTCGCCCCGCGCGTCCGGCAGGTAGGGCACGAAGCCCTCGGAGAGGTACGTCGGGTTGCCGGCTCGGCCGTTGTAGGCGGAGTCCTCCGGCGGCACCCCGTCGGCGTTCTCCTTCAGCGCCGCGTAGGCGTCGACCTCATGGCCCTCCAGGAGCCCCTGCCGCCACGCCGAGACCAGGAACGGCGTGACCGGGTCGCCGGTCATGATGTTGGATTCGACCGTGGCGTGGCCCCACCGCGGCAGCCAGCCGCCCTCGTCCTCGATGCGCAGGATCGAGCGTGCCATGTCGCGCGACTCCTGCGGTGCCAGCAGGGCGAGCAGCTGCTGCTGGGTGCGGTAGGTGTCCCACAGCGACCAGTTCTGGTAGTAGGTGAAGTCCTCCGCGGTGTGGACCTGCTGGTCCCAGCCGCGGTAGCGGCCGTCCACGTCGCTGCCGACCGTCGGCGCCAGGAAGCTGCGGTAGAGCGAGGAGTAGAAGGTGCGCCGCTCCTCGGAGGTGCCGCCGGTGACCCGCACCTGCTGCAGCCGCTCCTCCCACGCCTGCTCGGCGGCGGCACGCGCCTGGTCGAACGACCCGTCGCCCTCCGCCTCGAGGTTGGCCCGCGCGCCGGCGGTGTCGACGTAGGAGACCGCGGTGACCGCCTCGACGTCGCGGTCGGTGCTGGTGTCGAAGCGGACGTAGGCGCCGTTGCGGGCCTCCCCCGCGGTCGACTCGGCGCTGCCCGGCGTCACGGTCGCGCCCTGCCAGGTGCCGTGAGCCGTGAACGGCCGGTCGAACCGGGTGACGAAGTGGAGCGTGTACGGCCGGGTGTCCTGGCAGAAGCCGCGGCCGGTCACCTCGCTGACCACCGTGCGGTCGTCGACGATGCGCACCGAGCTCTCCGTGACGCGGTGCAACGCCTGCCCGGTGTTGAGCAGCACGTTCGCCTGCCCCGTGGCCGGGAAGGTGTAGCGCTGCCGCGCGGTCCGGGTCGTCGCAGAGAGCTCCGCGGTGATGTCGGAGCTGCTCAGCCGGACCCGGTAGTAGCCCGGCTCGGCCACCTCGCTGGCCCGGTCCTTGGTCGCGGCGTAGCGGGCGTAGTCGGTCTCCGTGACCGCACCGGTCGTCGGCAGCACCGGCAGGGTGCCGCCCA
This sequence comes from Nocardioides sp., assembly GCA_031177735.1. GTDB lineage: Bacteria > Actinomycetota > Actinomycetes > Propionibacteriales > Nocardioidaceae > Nocardioides. Next base: position 6,483 of record JAPSKJ010000011.1, on the reverse strand, counting down.
GGCCGCAGCCGACCCCGGAGAGGTGCACGGTCGAGAAGCCGCGGATCCGGTCCTGGTCGTGGCGGTAGCCCACGTTGTGCCCGGTGTCGGGCGAGTTCTGCACCATGCCGAACGGCACGGCCGCGCCCGGGAAGGTGTTGCCCTCGTTCTGGCTGCCGATGAACGGGTTGACCAGGGAGGTCAGGTCCTCGGCGGCCGGTGGCGGAGCGCCGACCGCCTGGGTGGGCCCGGCGAGCGCCGCGGGAGCGGCGGTCGCCAGGCCGGCCAGGAGGGCGAGCGTGCGGACCGCCAGCCGGCCCGTGCGTGTCGTCGTGCGCGTCATCGGACCGCTCCCGTCCGCTCGAGCACCACGTCGTCGACGAAGCCGCGGAACTGGCCGTTGCGCTCCGCCGAGTCGAACGTGAACGCCACCGACTGCACCTGCTTGCCGGCCGCGACGGCGCCGACGTCGAGGGTGACCTGCTGCCAGGTGCCGTTGGTCAGTCGGCCGCCGAGGGCGCTCGGGTGGCCGTCCTGCCCGTCGATGGTGAGCGGGCGCAGGTCCTGGAGGAAAGTGCCGTCGGTGAACTGCAGGTCGAGGCCGACGTAGGTGCTCACCCGGCCGTTGCCGCCCTCCGGGAGCACCCACCACGACAGCTTCGTGGTCGGCCGCACCCAGGTGCCCGCCGGGGCGTCGACCACCGCGCTCGTCGCCGAGGACGGCCCGGCGTCGACGGCGGTACCGGAGAAGAGCAGGATCCGGTTACCGGTCTTGGGGTTGTCCGACGGCGGTGCGCCCTCGGTCGTCTCCATGCCGCCGATGCCGCAGCAGAACTCGGCGACGCCGCTCGCCCGCAGCCAGGCGTTGTGCAGCGCGTCCGGCTGGCCCTCCTCGAAGGACGTGGTCAGGTCCGTGCCGGTGGCCTCCCACTCCTCCTGCGTCCAGGGTGCGACGGTGAAGGTGAACTCGCGGGTCCCGCTGACCTCCCCGCGGGTCACGGTGACGGTCAGCGTCGTGGAGGCGGCCGGCTCGCCGATGTCGGGGCGCCGGACCAGCCGGCCCTCGTCGGTCACCAGCGACGGGTCGGCCGAGCGCCAGGAGTACGCCGGGCCGGTGGGCAGCTCGACGTCGGCGACCAGCGCCGAGGTGTCGCCGAGGTCGATCCCGGCGAGCGTCTGGTCGACCCACTCCTGGTCGCTGACCGGCTCGCCGGGCTCGCCCATCAGCTCGACCTCCGCCAGCGGCACCGTCGCCGCGGTCGCACCGGTCACCCGCAGCCGGTAGGCCTGGTAGGGGCGCGGGTGGTCGACCTCGAAGGGCCGGGTCTGGCGGCCCCAGCGGAAGTCCTCGCCCTGCCGCTGGTCGACGACCTTCCAGCGCTCACCGTCGCGGGAGCCCTCGAGCACCCAGTCGGTGAGGTGGGCATCCCCGGTGCCGCTGGTCAGGGTGTAGCGGGAGACCGTCACGGGGCGGGTGAGGAACCGGTAGCGGACCACGCCGTCGGCGGCGATCTCGGCCTGGGTGCCGGAGGTGTTGTCGAAGAGGCGCTGCGCACCGGGGACGCCGGCAGCCACTCCCTGCTCCGGGCCGGTCGCGTCGGCGAGCGGGTCGTCGGCGTGGTCGCTGGGTGACGGCGGCAGGGAGCTCGGACGGGAGGCCCACCGGCTGGGCGAGTCGCCCATGTCGAAGGTGATGACGCCGCCGTCGGCGAGGTCGTCGTGCTCGAAGTACGCCTTGTCCCAGCGCTTGCCGTCGATCTCGACACCCTGCACGTAGACGTTCTCCGCGCTGTTGTCGGGCGCCTCGATCACCAGGTCCTCACCGTTCTCCAGGTGCACGGTGGCCTTGGTGAACAGCGGCGAGCCGGCGGCGTACCGCTCCGAGCCGAGCTCGAGCGGGTAGAAGCCGAGGGCGCTGAAGAGCCACCAGGCCGAGGTCTCGCCGTTGTCCTCGTCGCCGGCGTAGCCCTGCCCGATCTCGCTGCCGAGGTAGTGCCGGGAGAGGACCTCACGGACGATCTTCTGCGTCTTCCACGGCTGGCCGGTGTGCGTGTACATCCACGGGATGTGGTGGGCCACCTGGTTGCTGAAGCCCCACATGCCCATCCGGACGTCGCGCGCCTCGATCATCTCGTGGATCACGCCGCCGTAGGAGCCGACCTTGGTGCCCGTCTCGGGGGTGGCGAAGAAGGTGTCGAGCTTCTTCGCCAGCCCGTCGCGGCCGCCGTACAGCTCAGCCAGGCCGGCACCGTCGAACGGCACGTGGAAGGCGAAGTTCCAGCCGTTGGTCTCGGTGTAGTCGTGCTCGTGGCCCCACAGCTCGGGGTCGTACTCCTCCGGCGTGGACTTCCACTCACCCTCGGCGTCACGACCCTGGAAGAAGCCGATGGCGGGGTCGAACATCTCGCGGTAGCGCCGGGCGCGGTCGGCGAAGTACGCCGCCTCCTCGGTGTACCGCTCGCGGTCGGCCTCCGGCAGCGAGGTGTCCTGGCTCAGCTTCTCGGCCATCTCGGCGATGCCGTGGTCGTTGATGTAGCCCTCCAACGCCCAGGAGACGCCCTCGGAGACCGAGTCGGGGGTCCAGCCCAGGAAGGTGCTCTGCTGCAGGCCCTTGCGGCCCACGTCGGAGTTGGTCAGGCTGCCGGGCGGTGCGACGGTCGCGTTCTTCACCGCGGCGTCGTAGGCGTCGACCGCGTCGAAGCCGGTCACGCCCTTGGTGTAGGCGTCGGCGAAGGCGATGTCGGAGCTGGTGCCGGTCATCAGGTTGGCGTAGCCCGGCGAGGACCACCGGGAGACCCAGCCGCCCTCGCGGTACTGCTGGACGAACCCGTCGACCATCTCACCGGCCTTCTCCGGGTAGAGGAAGGAGTACGCCGGCCAGGTGGTGCGGTAGGTGTCCCAGAAGCCGTTGTTGACGTAGATCTTCCCGTCCACGACCTGGGCGCCCGTGCGGGTCGGCGTGTTCTGCCCCGCCGCCGGGGCGACCGGGCTGGCGTGCTTCCACACCGGCGCGTCGGCGGTGCCGACGTTCTCGTGCCCGGAGTTGGGGTAGAGCGAGAGCCGGTAGAGGTTCGAGTAGAGGGTCGTCAGCTGCTGCGGGGTGGCCCCCTCGACCTCGATCACGTCGAGCACGTCGTCCCAAGCGGCCTGTGCCCGCTCCTCGACCTGCTCGAAGCTCGCGCCGGCGACCTCCAGCTCGAGGTTCTTGCGGGCCTGGTCGAGGCTGATCATCGACGTGGCCAGGCGCAGCTCGACCGTGCGGTCCTCGCCGGCGTCGAGCCGCACGTAGCGGCCGACGTTCGGGCGGGGGTTGGGAGAGGGCTGACCGGCGGCGGTCACCGGTGCGTCGAGCACGCCGTAGACGAACATCCGGCCCGCGCCGACGGAGAGTCCGCTGCGGGTGTCGGTGTAGCCGCTGATGGTGCCGGTGGCCCGGTCGATGGTCAGGCCGCCGGAGTTGTCGTAGTTGTCGAAGAGCAGGCTTGCGTCGTCGCCGGGGAAGGTGAACCGCATGATCGCGGCGTGGTCGGTCGGGGCGATCTCGGCCTTCAGCCCGTTGTCGAAGGTGACGCCGTAGTAGTGCGGCGAGGCGACCTCGTTGTCGTGGGAGAAGGGCAGCGACCGGGCGTTGCGGTCCGCCGTCGGCACGCCGGGCGTCGCCGACGGCATCACCTGGAAGGTCTGCCGGTCACCCATCCAGGGGCTGGTCTCGTGGCTGAGCGAGAGGGCCTGGATGCGGGTGCGGTTCTGCGCGTCGTTGTTGTGGGCGTAGCCGTAGAGGAAGCTCAGGGAGCCGGCGTCGGTCACCGGCGTCCAGAAGTTGAAGCCGTGCGGCACCGCCGCCGCGGGGATGTTGTTGCCCCGCGAGAACGCACCGTTGGAGTTGGTGCCACGCGTGGTGACGACCCAGTCGCTGGGCCGCTCCGCGGTCACCGGCTCGGCGTCGGCGAGGGTGATGTCGTCGATGAACCCGCCGAACTCCGCGTCGCCGTGCGGGCTGTCGTAACCGACCAGGATCCGGTCGACCGTCTTGCCGCGGGCCACCTCACCGAGGGAGACGGCGCGGTGGTTCCACTGGTTCGCGTAGAGGCTCTTGGACTCGCCCTGACCACGCGGTGAGGCGTCGAAGCCGTTCTGGTCCGTGGCTCCCAGCTCGGAGAGGTAGGTGCCGTCGGTGAAGGCGAGGTCGACGGCGGCGTACGTGCTCGGGTAGCGCAGGTCGGCTCCGGCGAGGTTGGGGAAGATCCGGTAGCTCAGCTCGGTGTCGTCGCCGACGGGTACGTCGACGTCGTAGACCTTGTTCCAGGAGTGGCCACCCTCCGGGGCCGTCACCCGCCCGCCGTAGCGCAGCGAGCGCACGCCGGTGAACCCGACCCGCGTGCGGGCGGTGTAGGCGCTCGCCGGCCCGTCCGCGACGTCGACGTGCATCGGCTGCACGGGCGGCTCGGTGTCGTCGCCGTTGCTGATCCGCAGCTCGGCGAGCTGGAGCAGGCCACCGCTGTTGTTGGCCCGCACGTCGAGCCGGTAGTAGCGATAGGCGGTGTCGTTGGCGACCTCGAGGACCGTGGTGGCGAACCGCTCGCCGAGGTCGTGCTGGCTGCGGGTGTCGAGGTCGGTCCACGTGGTGCCGTCCTGGGAGCCCTGGAGCGCCCACGTGAACGGGTCGCGCTCGGGCGAGTCGTTGGCGGCCGTGAGGGCGTAGCGACGCACGGCCACCGGCTCGGCGAGCTCGTAGCGCACCCAGCCGGTCGGGCTGAAGGCCAGCCACTTGCTGCTGGAGTCGCCGTCGAGCAGGTTCGCCGCGATCTCGTTGGGGGCGTTCTCCGCCGAGGCGGTGACCGCGGTGACCTGGCCGGTCACGTCGCCGCGCAGGGACAGCCCGCTGCCGGCGGTGACACCGGAGGACCACGGGGACCCGTCCGGGCGCGTCTCGGTGGACGAGGTCCAGTCGGGCGCAGGATCGCCTGCCTCGAACGAGGTGGCGAAGTGCGCGGGCTCCGGCGCGGCGGCGTGGACGCCGCCGGCGCCGATGAGCGGGGAACCGACCGCCAGCATCGCGAGCGTGGTGGTCCAGCCGGCGAAGCGACGAAGTCGGGGGCGGGAGTGCAACATCCCGAGACCTCCTGGGGGGACGGATGTGGTGGTCGTCACTCAAGTCCTGCCATGACATCGTTGTCAAGAGGTACGCCATAGAATGTCCGCGGTTGATCTCGCGTGTTCGCGGCGTCTACGGTCGAAATCGATGACATCGTTGTCGCCCAGCGCCCGCCGCCCGCGCCTCCAGGAAGCAGGCCGCCCCCATGAGCCACGTCGCATGACCCAGATCAGCGCACCCCTGCGCCCGACGATGTACGACGTCGCCCGCCGCGCCGGCGTCTCCATCAAGACCGTCTCGCGCGTGGTCAACGGCGAGCCCGGGGTCCGGCCCGACACGCGGGTGCGCGTCGACGCGGCGATCAGCGACCTGGGCTACCTGCGCAACGACGGCGCCAGCCAGCTGCGCAGCGGCCGCACCGACACCATCGGCCTGGTCGTCGAGGACCTCGCCAACCCGTTCTACTCCGCGCTGGCCGGCGCCGTCGAGCGGGTGGCGCGTCGCCACCGTCACCTGCTTCTCACCGGGTCCGGAGAGGGCATCGCGGACCAGGAACGCTCGATCACCTCCGCGTTCCTGGCTCGTCGGGTCGCCGGACTGTTGGTCGTGCCGACCGCCTCCGACCACGCCTGGCTGGCCCAGGAGGCCGCCGCCGGCACCCCGGTGGTCCTGCTCGACCGGCCGGCGCAGGGAGTCGCCGCCGACACCTTCCTCACCGACAACGAGGGCGGCGTGCGGAGCGCGGTCGAGCACCTGGTCGCGCACGGCCACCGGCACATCGGCTTCCTCTCCGACGACCCGGACTTCTGGACCGCCGCCCGTCGGCTCGACGGGTTCCGCACCGCCACCCGCTCGCTCGGCCTCCGCTCGGACACCGTCGCGATGGGTCCGCACAGCCCGGACAGCGTCGCGGCGGCCCTGCGCGCCTGGCACGAGCAGGACGACCCCGTCACCGCGGTGCTCACCGGCAACAACCTGGTCACGCTGGCGGCACTGCGTGGGATGCGCCTCGCCGGACTCCGGTTGAGCCTGGTGGGCTTCGACGACTTCGAGCTCGCCGACCTCCTCACCCCCGCGGTCACCGTCGTCGCCCAGGACCCGGCGTCGATGGGCGAGCAGGCCACCCACCTGCTGATGCAGCGGCTCGCCGGTGACGCCAGCCCGCCGCGCACCGTCGTGCTGCCCACCCGTCTGGTGGTGCGCGAGTCGGGCCGCCCGACGTCGTGACAGGCCCCGCTGAGCGCCCGGCGAGAGTGCCCGTCCGACCTGTCGGGGCCGGTCAGTAGGGTCACGCCATGGCCCTGGAGACCTCGCTGGAGTCGCCGGCTCCGGTCCGGCAGATCGCCAACGCGATCGCCGGCTGGATCGACCGGCTCGGCGCCGTGTGGGTCGAGGGCCAGGTCGCCCAG
>JAPSKJ010000199.1 GCA_031177735.1 Nocardioides sp. | reverse complement strand
CGGAGCCCCCGGCCCGGCGGTCGGGCGCTCCGGACCCGGCGGGCGGCGGCCGGCTGGTCAACCATGTGGTGGGCGGACTGGCCAGCACGTCCGGAGTGGCGCTGACCGCGACCGCGGGGTGGCTGATCGTGCAAGCCTCCACGCACCCACCGGTGCTGACCCTGCTGGTCGCGGTGGTGGCGGTGCGGGCCTTCGGGCTGGCCCGGCCGGTGCTGCGCTACTGGGAGCGGCTGCGGTCCCACGACCGGGCACTGCGGCTGCTCGCCGAGCGCCGGGTGCGGGTCTACGACAGCCTGGTGCCGCTCACCCCCGGCCGGCTGGGCCGCCGTCGCGGCGACCTGCTGGCCTCCGTGGTCGACGACGTCGATGCCGTGCTCGACCGCGAGCTGCGGGTGCGCCAGCCCCTCGGTGAGTACGCCGTCGTCGGCACGCTCAGCGCGACCATCGCCGCCTTCGTCGACCCGGTGGCCGGCGCGATCGTGGCGGGCGTGTGCGCGCTGGGCGGGGGAGCGGCCTACCTGCTGGCGCGCCGCGCCGCGGACCGGTCGGAGGCGGCTGCGGTGACGGCGCGCGCCCGGCTCGCCGAGCGGGTGCTCGAGACCCTCCAGACCGCCGAGGAGCTGCGCGGCTGGCAGGCCGAGGATCGAGCGCTCGTCCGCGTCGAGGCCGCGGCGGCGGCGGTGTCCCGGTCCGCACGGACGACCGCCGCCCGGCTCGGCGGCGCGCGCGCCTGGACCCTCCTCGTGGCCGGTGCCGGCATCGCCGCGACGGCGCTGCTGGTCGACGGGGTCGGCGGGCCGATGCTGGCGCTGCTCCTGCTCACCCCGCTGGCGCTGGCGGAGCCACTGGCCGGGCTGGCCGATGCCGGCGCCGTTGCCGCCCGGACCCGCCGCGCGGAGGATCGCCTCGCGGCGCTGGAGCGCACGGAGCCGGCAGTGGCCGACCCGGCCACGCCGGCCGCCGCCCCCGAGCGCGCCGACCTCGCCGTCGACGGCGTGACCGCCCGCTGGGGCGACCGGGAGGTGCTCGCCGGCCTCGACCTGCGCATCCCCGCAGGTGACACGGTGGCCGTCGTCGGCCCGTCCGGCTGCGGCAAGAGCACGCTGGCCGCGCTGCTGGTCCGCTTCCTCGACCCGGCGTCGGGCTCGGTGGCCCTCGGCGGCACCGACGTGAGGGCACTGGCCCTCGACGACGTCCGCGCCCGGGTGGGGCTGGTCGACGACGACCCGCACGTGTTCGCCTCGACCGTGGTGGAGAACGTCCGGTTCGCCCGGCCGGGTGCCAGCGACGCCGAGGTCGAGCAGGCGCTGCGCCGCGCGCACCTGGGTGAGTGGCTCGACGCGCTGCCCGAGGGCCTGCACACCCGGCTCGGTGACGGCGGCGCCCAGATCTCCGGAGGCGAGCGGGCCCGCCTCGCGGTGGCCCGCTCGGTGCTGGCCGACCAGCGGGTGCTGGTGCTCGACGAGCCGACCGCACACCTCGACACCGACACCGCCGAGCAGCTCGCCGCGGAGGTGCTGCGGTCGGACGGCCGCACGGTCGTCTGGATCACCCACGCGGCCACCGGCCTCGATCGGGTGGACCGCGTCGTCGACCTCGCGCCGGATCGGGCGAGGCCTCAGCCGGTCACGTCACCGTCGACGTAGAACCAGCGACCGGCCCGCACCTCGAAGCGGCTCCGTTCGTGCAGCGTCCCGGTTCGACCGCCGACCGAGTAGACGGCCGTGAACTCCACCCAGCCGCTCCGCTCCTCGGCCAGCCCGGCGGAGTGCACCGTCAGACCGGTCCACTCCTGGCCCGGAGCGGCGGCCAGCTCCTCGCGCGCCGGCCGGGTCCGCGGGTGCCAGGTCGCCCACACGTAGTCGAGGTCGCCGACGGCGTACGCCGAGAAGCGCGAGCGCATCAGCTCCTCCGGCGTCGCGGCGAGGGCGGCGCCGCGGTGGAGCCGGCCGCAACAGGCGTCGTAGTGCTCCGCCGAACCGCAGGGACAACCGCGGAGGAAGGGAGCGCCGATCACGCGCCGACCGTAGCAATTGCGGTTGCCGTGCTGAGTAGCGTAAAAGCCGTGACCCACACGCCGCCCGCCATCAGCACCCTGGGGGAGCTCCGCGCGTCGGGGCACGTCCTCAAGCCGCTGCGCGCCGAGATCCGCGACAACCTGCTGGGCATGCTCCGCGCGGGCGAGGACCCGTGGCCGGGGCTGCACGGCATGGAGGACACCGTCGTCCCGCAGCTCGAGCGGGCGCTCATCGCCGGCCACGACGTGGTGCTCCTCGGCGAGCGCGGCCAGGGCAAGACCCGGCTGCTGCGGACGATGGTGGGGCTGCTCGACGAGTGGACGCCCGCGATCGACGGCTCCGAGCTCGGTGAGCATCCCTACGAGCCCATCACGGTCACCTCGCGGCGCCGCGTGCAGTCGCTCGGCGACGACCTGCCGGTGGTGTGGCGGCACCGCAGCGAGCGGTACGCCGAGAAGCTGGCCACCCCCGACACCAGCGTCGCGGACCTGATCGGCGACGTCGACCCGATGAAGGTCGCGGAGGGTCGCTCCCTCGGCGATCCCGAGACCATCCACTTCGGGCTCATCCCGCGCTCCCACCGCGGCATCGTGGCGATCAACGAGCTGCCCGACCTCGCCGAGCGCATCCAGGTGGCGATGCTCAACGTGATGGAGGAGCGCGACATCCAGATCCGCGGCTACGTGCTGCGGCTGCCGCTCGACGTGCTGGTGGTGGCCAGCGCCAACCCCGAGGACTACACCAACCGCGGCCGGATCATCACCCCGCTCAAGGACCGCTTCGGCGCCGAGATCCGCACCCACTACCCCCGCGCGCTCGAGCACGAGATCGCGGTGATCCGGCAGGAGGCCCACCTCCCCGCCGACCTGGTCGACGTGCCCGACCACCTGATCGAGATCCTCGCCCGCTTCACCCGCAACCTGCGCGAGTCCAGCGCCGTCGACCAGCGCAGCGGCGTCTCCGCGCGCTTCTCCATCGCCGGTGCCGAGACCATCGCCGCCGCGGCCATCCACCGTGCCACCGCCCAGGGCGAGGACCGGGCGGTCGCCCGGCCGGTCGACCTGCAGACGGCGGTCGACGTGCTCGGCGGCAAGGTGGAGTTCGAGACCGGTGAGGAGGGTCGCGAGGAGGAGGTGCTCACCCACCTGCTTCGCACCGCGGTCGCCGAGACGGTGCGCCACCACTTCCGCGGCATCGACTTCGGCCTGCTCGTCGAGGCGCTGGAGTCCGGCCGCGTGGTCACCACGGGCGCGCGGATCACCGCCCGCGACGTGCTGGCCGGGCTGCCGCCCATCGGCGAGTCCGACCTCTACGACCAGGTCTGCGAGCGGCTGGGTGCCACCACCGACGGAGAGCGCGCCGGTGCGATCGAGCTCGCCCTCGAGGGGCTCTACCTGGCGCGCAGGATCGGCAAGGACACCGATGGTGACGAGACCCTCTACGGCTGACCCGGAGGCCCGCACCTCGCGGACCTTCCTGCGGGTGCTGGTCAACACCGCCGTCGCCAACCTGACCACCAGCTACCTGTGGTGGTCGCTGATCTTCTGGGCCTACCTCGAGACCGAGTCGGTGCTCGCCAACGGCCTCATCGCCGGCACCTACATGCTGCTGGTCTCGGTCTTCAGCATGTGGTTCGGCACGGTGGTCGACCGCCACCGCAAGCACCGGGTGATGCTCTTCTCCGGCACCGTCACCGCGGTCGCCTTCGCGGCGGCCGGCCTGCTCTTCTGGGCGGTCGGCGAGCGTTCGATGATCGACCTGGAGCAGCCGTGGTTCTGGATCTTCAGCGGCGTCCTCTTGCTGGGGTCGGTGGTGGAGCAGCTGCGCAACATCGCCCTGTCCACCACCGTCACGCTGCTGGTGCCCGAGGACCGCCGGGCCAACGCCAACGGCCTGGTCGGCACGGTGCAGGGCATCGGCTTCGTCGTCACCAGCGTGCTGTCGGGTCTCTCGGTGGGGTTGCTCGGCATGGGCTGGACGATCGTGATCGCGCTGGTCCTCGTCGCCGCGACGCTGCTCGACCTGCTCCTGCTCACCATTCCCGAGGACCAGCCCGCGGCCGACCCCGACGGCCACCAGGGCGCGGTCGACCTGCGCGGCGGCATCGCCGCGGTGCGCGCCGCCCCCGGGCTGTTCGCCCTGATCCTGTTCTCCACCTTCAACAACCTGCTCGGCGGCGCCTACATGGCGCTGATGGACCCCTACGGCATCGAGATGTTCTCGGTCGAGGGCTGGGGGATCGTCTTCGCGGTCGCCTCCACCGGCTTCATCGTCGGCGGCCTGGTGGTCGCCAAGCTCGGTCTCGGACGCAACCCGATGCGGACGATGCTCCTGGTCGCGACCGCGATGGGTGTGCTGGGCACGGTCTTCACCCTGCGCGAGTGGTGGTGGCTCTACGCCCTCGGCATCTGGCTCTACATGTCGCTCTTCCCCGCCGTCGAGGCCGCCGAGCAGACCGTCATCCAGCGGGTCGTACCGTTCGCGACGCAGGGCCGCGTCTTCGGTTTCGCGATGATGTTCGAGACCGGCGCCGCGCCGATCACCGCGTTCGCGATCGCGCCGATCGCGCAGTTCTGGGTGATCCCCTACATGGAGACCGACGCCGGCCGCAGCACCTGGGGCTGGCTGCTCGGCGAGGGGGACACGCGCGGCATCGCGCTCGTGCTCGTCGCTGCCGGCCTGGCCACGATCGCGCTCGCCCTCGGCGCGTTCCTGACCCGCTCCTACCGGCTGCTCTCCGCGCAGTACCTGCAGAAGGGCCCCGACGACGAGACCGAGACGGTGCACGCATGAGATATCGCAGGTACGACGGCGGCGACCCGCTCGCCCCGCCGGTCGACCTCGCGGAGGCGCTCGACGCCATCGGCGAGGACGTCATGGCCGGCTACAGCCCCGAGCGCGCCATGCGCGAGTTCCTCCGCCGTGGGCCGAGCGACCAGCGCGGGCTCGACGACCTGGCCCGCCAGGTGGCCGAGAAGCGGCGCGAGC
>JAPSKJ010000198.1 GCA_031177735.1 Nocardioides sp. | reverse complement strand
GTCGCCGAGGTTGCCGGCGGGCCCGTCGGCGGCACGGCGGCCGGGCAGCAGGTCGGGGTTGTGCCCTGCGAGGAACTCAGCGAACGAGGAGGTGCCCGGCGCCAGGAACGACGCCGGCAGACGGGAGTCGCTCAAGGGCTACTCCCCGCCCTTCTGGATGAACGACTTCACGAAGTCCTCGGCATTGGACTCGAGGACGTCGTCGATCTCGTCGAGGATGTCGTCCACGTCGTTGTCGAGAGACTCCTTGCGCTCGGCCACGTCGGTCTCGGGGGCGGCCTCGACCTCCTCGACCTCCTCCGAGGAACGCTTCGGCTGCTTCTGCTCTTGAGCCATGGTCCAAACCTACTGCGTCCGTGGCTGTGGATGTCGGGGTGCTCGCCGGTCAGTGCGTGAGTCGCTGGAACAGCTCCTCGGCCGTCTGGCTCGCGTCGAGCAGAGCACCGACGTGGGCCTTGGTGCCGCGCAGCGGATCGATGGTCGGGATGCGCTGCAGCGACTCGCGACCGGGGAGGTCGAAGATGACGGAGTCCCACGAGGCCGCGGCGACCTGGGCGGGGTACTTCTCCAGGCACCGGCCGCGGAAGTAGGCGCGGGTGTCGACCGGCGGGTCGTGCATGGCGGCCTCCACCACATCGTCGTCGAGCAGCCGCTCGATCCGGCCGGCGCGCACCAGCCGGTGATAGAGCCCCTTCTCGGGTCGGATGTCGGCGTACTGCAGGTCGATGAGGTGCAGCTTCGCGTCGTCCCAGTCCAGACCGTCCCGTTCGCGGTACTGCTGGAGCAGCTTGAACTTGGCGACCCAGTCGAGCTCGCTGGCGCACAGCATCGGATCACGCTCGAGGCGGTCGAGCACCGACTCCCACCGCGCGAGCACGTCGACGGTCTGCGGATCGGCGTCAGATCCGAACCGGTCCTCGACGTACTTCTTGGCCAGGTCCAGGTACTCCAGCTGCAGCTGGATGCCGGTGATCGTGCGGCCGTCGGTGAGCGTGAGGGTCTGGGAGAGCCCGGGGTCGTGGGAGACGGCCCGCAGCGCGGCGACCGGTCCGTCGACGGTCAGGTCGCGGCTGATGAAGCGGTCCTCGATCATCGACAGCACCAGCGCGGTGGTGCCGACCTTCAAGTAGGTGGAGATCTCGGAGAGGTTGGCGTCGCCGATGATCACGTGCAGCCGGCGGTACTTCTCCGGGTCGGCGTGGGGTTCGTCGCGGGTGTTGATGATCGGCCTCTTGAGTGTGGTCTCGAGCCCGACCTCGACCTCGAAGAAGTCCGCGCGCTGACTGATCTGGAAGCCGTGCTGACGGCCGTCCTGGCCCAGACCGACGCGACCGGCGCCGGTGAAGACCTGGCGACTGACGAAGAACGGCGTCAGGTGCCGGACGATGTCGGCGAACGGTGTGGACCGGCGCATCAGGTAGTTCTCGTGGGCGCCGTAGGAGGCGCCCTTGTTGTCGGTGTTGTTCTTGTACAGCACGATCGCCGGGTTGCTGGGCAGCTGCAGGGCGAGCCGCGCCGCGTCGAGCATGACCTGCTCCCCCGCCTTGTCGAAGCGCACCACGTCGAGCGGGGTGGTGACCTCCGGCGTGGAGTACTCCGGGTGGGCGTGGTCGACGTAGAGCCGGGCACCGTTGGTCAAGATGACGTTGGCCAGGCCGAGGTCCTCGTCGGTCAGCTGGCTCGGGTCGGCCACCTGCCGTGACATGTCGAACCCACGCGCGTCGCGCAGCGGCGACTCCTCCTCGAAGTCCCACCGCGCGCGGCGCGCCTTGAGGGTGGCACTGGCGTAGGCGTTGACGACCTGGGACGACGCGACCATGGGGTTGGCCAACGGCTGCCCCTGCACCGAGATGCCGTACTCCACCTCGGTGCCCATCACGCGGCGAACACTCATGACGCGAGCGTACGCGGCCTCGACGACAACGCCTGGCGACAACTCTGGGTGGGTCCCGGGCGTCATACGCACAGAGGTACCTTCGGGATGCCTCTTGTGGCCGAAGTGACAATCGGGAGTTACTGATGAAACAGGAGCTGGGAATGAACCCACGCGACAGCAGAAGGCACGCCAGCGGTCTCAGGCGGCGATCAGCGCCACGGGCGGCGGTCGCCGGGATGCTCAGCGCGGCCGTCGCTGGCAGCCTGGTCGCCGCGGCCCTCGGCACGGCGTCGCCGAGTGCCGCAGCCGCCATGGCCCAGAACGAGCTCAACCCGTCCGCCCGCACCGCAGGCGCAAAGATCGGCGCCGCGGTCGCGCGGGACGGCGACCGCACCGTGGTGGGTGCCCCGGGCACCGGCACCGTGTTCGTCTTCGACGGCACCGCCGAGACGAAGCTCGCGGCCTCCGACGGCACGGCGGGCAACGGCTTCGGCAGCGACGTGGACGCCGCCGGCGGCAAGGTGGTCGTCGGTGCGCCCGGAGCGCGGGCCGCCTATGTGTACGCCCCGGCCGGCACCCCCTTCGCCGAGACGAAGCTCGCCGGCCCCGAGGTGGTGGAGCCGACCCCGCCCGCGCCGCCCGTGGCAGCCGCCCCCAGCGCCACCGACGAGTTCGGCGCCGCGGTCGCCCTGGCCGGCAGCCGGGTCGTCGTCGGCGCTCCGGGCTCGGCGACGGCGTACGTCTACACCCCCTCCGGCACCGGCTACGCCCGCGCCGAGCTCGCCCCCGCCGCAGCGGACAGCCGCTTCGGTGCGAGTGTCGCCGGCTCGGCGGACCGCTTCGTCGTCGGCGCTCCGGGCGCGAACGCGGCCTACGTGTTCACCCCGAACGCGACCGGTGGCTACGACCAGGCCCTGCTGACGGTCGCCGGTGCGCCGGCGGACAGCCGGTTCGGCGCCTCTGTCGCGGTGAGCGGCACCAAGATCATCGTCGGCGCTCCGGGCAGCCAGACGGTGCACGTCTTCACTCCGAACCCCACCGGTGGGTACGCCGAGGCGCGACTGGCGGCCAAGGAGACGGCGGCCGGCGGTGACTTCGGGGCGTCCGTCGCGGCGCTCGGCGAGCGCATCGCCGTCGGCGCGCCGGGTGCCAATGCGGCGTACGTGTTCAGCACCAACGGCGCGCCCGGCTACGCCGAGGCGAAGCTGCCGGTCGCGGGCGACGTGGCGGCGGGCGACCGGTTCGGCGCCTCCGTCGCGCTCGCCCAGCGCACCGTCGTGGTCGGTGCCCCCCTGCACGACCACGGCGCCCCGGACACGGGCGGCGCCTACCTGCTCGACCTGCCGGCCTGCAAGGGCAAGCTCGCCACGATCATCGGCACCGCGGGTGACGACGTCCTGCACGGCACGCCCGGCGCGGACGTGATCTGGGCCGGGCCGGGCAACGACACGGTCGCCGGTCTGGGTGGCGACGACGTCATCTGCGGCAACGGCGGTGCCGACACCATCTCCGGCGGCGACGGCGCGGACACCGTCAACGCCGGCGGTGGCTCCGACCGCGTGCTGGGTGACAAGCGGGCGGACGTCCTCAACGGCGGCCCGGGTGACGACACCATCAAGGGCGGCAAGGGTCGCGACGCCGTCAACGGCAAGGGCGGCAACGACACCGTCAAGGGCAACAACGGTGGCGACAGCCTGGGCGGTGCCAAGGGCAACGACACGCTCAAGGGCGGCAAGAAGCGCGACCGGCTCTCCGGCGGTGCGGGCTGGGACGCCTGCAACGGTGGCGTCGGGCGCGACCGGGCCGACATGAGCTGCGAGGTCCGCGCGCGGATCCCGTGATCGCCTGACCCGCCCCGAGCGGGGCGTGCCGGACAGGATGCGCCGGGTGCTGTCGGCTCCACCACTGGGTGGACCGCGGCGCCCGGCGCATTCCTTTGCCGAGCACGCGTCCGCCGCGAGAGTGCCGCAGGCCTGGAACGGGTAGCGAGCACCAGGGAGCGGAGGACGGACATGAGCGTGAGGACCAAGGCCGGCAACGGCGTCGAGGACGCAGCCGAGGAGGCCCGCGACAGCACGGCGCTGCAGTGGTCGGCGCGACTGGGCTACGGCATGTACGGCGTCGTCTACCTGTTGCTCGGCTGGCTGGCCCTGCAGGTCGCCCTCGGTGAGCGCGGGAGCGACGTCTCGAAGAACGGCGCGTTCCACCAGCTCGCCGAGCAGCCGCTGGGCAAGGGCTTGTTGTGGGCGGCGGTGGCCGCATTCGCTGCGCTGATCGCCTACGAGCTGTGCCAGCTGGTCGTGGGCCACCGGGACAAGCACGGTGCCGCACGGGCGGCGGCGGCGTTCGGCACGCTGCTCCGCATCGGGGTCTTCGTGCTGCTGGCCTTCTCCGCCGCCAAGGTGGCGCTCGGCGAGCCGAGCAAGAGCACCGACAGCTACACCGCGAAGCTGATGGAGATGCCGGCCGGACCGGTGCTGGTGGCAGCGGTCGGCGTCGCCGTGCTCGGGTACGCCGTCTGGAGCGTGGTGAAGGGGTTGACCGATCGGTGGCGCCGCGAGCTCGACGTCGAGGGGCGCACCGGCGATGTCGGTCGCGCACTCACCGTCCTCGCACGGCTCGGCTACACCAGCCGCGGTGTCGCCTTCGGCGTCGTCGGCTGCCTGTTCATCTGGGCGGCGCTGACCCACAACGCCCGCAAGTCCGGCGGGCTGGACCAGGCGGTCACCGAGCTGCGTCAGGCACCGTACGGGCCGGTCCTGCTCGGGATCGTCGCCGCGGGACTGGCCTGCTACGGCCTGTTCAACATCGCCAAGGTCCGACACCTGCAGCCCAAGCACTGAGGCGCGGGCAGGGGCCGGGTCGTCGGAGCCCGCCTCGCGGGCGCCCCTCAGCGGCGCCAGGGCGGCGGATCGCTGAAGCTGATGTTGACGCCGATGATGGCCAGCACCGACATGACCAGGACGGGCACCGCCTCGCCGCCGATGTTGGCGCACACGATGGCGATCGGGATCAGCGCGGCGACCGAGGCGGTGGCAACGACGAACTGCAGCAGCATGCGCAGGTGGTCGCGATCCCGGCGCTCAGGCGCTCCGGCCTGGGCACGCCGCTCGATGGCCTGCTCGACCTTCTC
>JAPSKJ010000197.1 GCA_031177735.1 Nocardioides sp. | reverse complement strand
CGCTCCACCATCACGGCCGGTGTCTGCGCCGCCGTACGAGCCCGCCGGCTGACCACCGACCTGGGCCACCACCGGGCCCGCCGCCGGCGTCCGTCGGAGACGCCGGCTGCCAGGGACTCCAGCACGCGCTCCAGCTCGCGGGTGAGTGCGCCGGACGCCGGCCGGGTCGAGTAGCGCGTGGCCTCCAGTGCCGCCACGATGGCGGCCAGGCCGTCGTGGCCCGGTGGGGTCAGGTGCGGCTCGAGCTGCTCGGCGCTCGCCCGGGGCGAGCGGCCCGCCGGCCAGGGCAGGTTGAGGTCGAGCACCGAGTCCCGCAGCTCCGCCCACACCTGCTCCGGGTCACCGGCCAGACGCTGCGCCCGCCTGCGGCGGCGTACCCATGCGGGGGCGCAGGCGGCCACGCCGGCGAGCAGGAGCAGGGCGATGCCTGCCATGACGGCCGGCCACGCGACCGCTGATCCGGTGCCGTCGTCGGCGGTGTCGGACTCCGCCTCCTCGGGCGCCTGCTGCGGGCCGCCGCTCGCGCGATCCTCCGGCACGTTCGCCGAGGCGCTGGGGCGGGCGTCGGGGAGCTGACCGGGACCGAGGAGCTGGGTGTAGGACGGCGTGTTGGCCGCCCGGTCCGGGGGAGTGGGCTCGAAGCGCACCCATCCGGCACCGTTGAAGTAGAGCTCGGGCCAGGCGTGCAGGTCGTGGGTGCTGTACTCCCACTCGTCCGGGCCGACCCGCTCGGGGGTGAGGAAGCCGACCGCGACCCGGGCCGGGATGCCCAGCTCACGGGCCATCACCGCCATGGCGGCCGCGAACTGCTGGCAGAACCCGCGGCGCCCGTCCGGGCCCTCGGACAAGAAGCTGACCAGATCGCCGGGGCTGCTGCCGAGGGCGACGTCGGTGGTGTAGGTGAAGTTGCCGGTGGAGCGGAACCAGCGCTGGAGCTCCACCGCCTTCTCGAACGCCGTCCGGCCGCCTGCGGTGACCTCCTTCGCCAGGTCTTCCACCACGCCGTCGATGTTCCCCGGCAGCTCGCGGAACGAGCTCGACACCGCCGAGAGGCCGGGCGCGGCGATGCGCAGCGACTCCGACTCGAAGCCGACCTGGACCGCGCTGAAGGTGTAGTCCATCCCGGCGGCGTCGAGGTCCTTCTCGCCCGCGATGAAGTCCATGGTGGAGCGGTCGTAGCGCCAGTCGCCGGTGGCCCGGATGCGGCTGATGTGCTGCTGCGTCGGCAGCCACCGCGACTCGAAGCTGTGGCTCAGCGACACCGAGTAGTTGTGCTCGACGCGCTCCAGCCACGGCGAGACGCCCTGCAGCGCGGGCATGTCGCCGTCGGCCTGCTGGGCCGCGGGCACACTGCGATCGCCCGCGCTCCACTCGTTGTCGCCGAAGCGGTTGAGGACCGCGACGCGCAGGTAGGCCGGTTGCGGGTCGTCGGTGCGGATCAGGGCCACCGGGCGATCGGGACCGCGAGCCAGGTCGCGGTGGAGGCCGACCAGGGGGTTGGTCACCTCGATGTGGTCGCCATCGCCCGAGCCCGGGCCGAGGTCGACCAGGGTGAGGTCGAACGAGGGCAGCGCCGCCGGCACGACGACCGCGAGGGCGGTCGCGACGGTGCCGACCAGTCCCGCTCCGGCTCGTGCCGCAGGCAACGGGCTCTCGTCGAGGCGTCGGCCCCACCGCGCCACCATGTCGGCCTCGTGCAGCGCGAGGGTGGCGAGGAACCCGCCGGCGGTCAGGGCGAAGACCCACCAGGAGACCCCGCCGCCGTGGATGCCGTAGGGGACGCCGAGCACCACCAGCGGGCCCAGCGCGGCGAGGGTGGGGCGACGCAGCGAGACGGCCAGCAGGTCGACGAGGAGCAGGCAGATCAAGCCGCCGCCGATGAGCAGCGGCGCGACGCCGTCGTCGCCGCCGACGGGCACGGGTGGTGCCAGGTTGCGGGCGCTGCCCGTCGCTGCGTCGAGCCGCTCGGCCAGCCGCTCCCAGCCGGGGCCCACCGGGACGGCGGTGCCGGCGGTCCACCAGCTGGTGAGGGCGGCACCCAGGACGAGCTGCAGCGCGAACGTGCCGATGGTGCCGAGTCGCAGGAGCCGGCCGGTCACGCCGGCGACCACGACCAGGACGGCGAGCGCGACCAGGGGAAGGAAGTAGCCGCGCGGGTCGCGGGTGAAGGTGCTCCACGACAGCGTGGCCGCACACACGGTGGCGGCGGCGAGCGAGGCGATGGTGGCCGAGGCGAGGGGGGCGAGGGGGCGGGTCATGGGGCCGGCACCTCCGCCGACGTGGTCGTGGAGCCGGCCTGCGCGGTGCGCTTGCTCGCGCTGAGGGCGCCGAGCTCGTGCCAGACCTGGTCGACCCGGTCCTGGGGGAGCATCGTCGTGGCACGCCACCCCTGCTGCGCGAGTACGCCGCCGGCTCCTCCGGTGCCGCGACCGCTGGCGCCCCACGCGTCGACGTCGAGGGCCACCGCGAGCGCCAGCCCGGCGTGGTGCTGCACCCGCCGCAGGACCGGTGTGTCGAGCGCGGTCACCGCGCCGAGCACGGCGACGGTGAGGCCGCCGTAGCCCTGCTCGCCGAGCCAGCTGGTGTCGAGGCCGGTCGCCGGGAGCGCTTGGACCAGCGCGAGCGTCTCCAGCAGGGCGGCGATGTTCGCTTCGGAGTCACGCAGGTGCCAGGCCGCGGCCGGCTCCTCGCCGGTGGCGGTGACCAGCCGGACGGTGTACCCGCGCCGACCGAGGTGGACGCCGACCGAGGCGGCGACGATGACCGCCGCCTCCAGCGACGACGCCGACCCCTGGCCGCGGTGGGCGCCGGCCCGGTTGTCGAGGAAGATCGTCGCGCGCGACTGCCAGTCCTGCTCCTCGCGGCGCACCATGAGCTCGCCGGTGCGGGCCGAGCTCGGCCAGTGGACGCGGCGCAGCTCGTCGCCTCGGCGGTACTCCCGCACGGTGACGTCCTCGGCGCTGCCGCCGGCGAAGGCGCGCGGCCGGTTGTCCCCGTTGCCGGCCAACGCCCCGCTGAGCGGGATCGGTGCGAGCGGCACGGTGCGGGGCGTGACGATCAGCGGCACGCTGGTCTGGAAGGCCCGGCCCAGCTCGACCAGCCCGAAGGGGTCGCCGACCCGCACCGACAGCGGCCCGATCTCGAACCGTCCGCGCACCTCGGAGCGCACCTGGTAGTCGACCTGTCGTCTCCAGCCGTGCTCGACCCGCTCGACGACGAACCGCGGACGGGTGCCCAGCGCGTAGGGCAGCTGGTCCTCGAGGCGCAGCACCCCGCTGGGCATCCGGCCCTCGTTGGTGAGGGTCAGCAGCACTCGGGCCGGCTGGCCGGCGACGACCGCCTGGGGGGTCACCGTCCGGGCCAGGGAGATCTTGTAGCGACCACGCCCGACCAGCCAGGCGGTGATGAGCGGCAGCGCGGCCAGCAGCACCCCGACCCGGCTCAGCGCCGACTCGCCGACCAGGACGGCGCAGACCAGCGCGGCGACCCCGGCGACCAGGAACGCCCGCCCGCGAAGGGTCAGCCCGGCGATGGCCTCACGCACGTGGTCGTCCTCACGCCTCGGGGACGGGCACCGAGCCCATGATCGAGAGCAGGATCGCCTGGGTGCTGCGTCCGTTCATGGCCGCCTCGACGGTCGGCGTCAGCCGGTGTGCGAGCACCGGCGGGATCAGAGCGGAGAGGTCGTCGGGCAGGACGTAGTCGCGGCCCTGCAAGGCGGCGGAGGCCTTGGCTGCGCGCACGAGGTGCAGCGTGGCGCGTGGGGAGGCGCCCAGCGTCAGCTCCGGGTGGTGGCGTGTCGCGGAGACCAGGGCGACGGCGTAGCGCTGGACCGCATCGGAGACGTGGACCGAGCCCACGATCGCGATCAGCTTGCGCAGCTCGGCGGCGTCGGTCACCGGCTCCAGGTCGTCGAGCGGGTTGGTGCGGGTGTGGCTGGCCAGCATGGCGAGCTCGGCGGCCGCCGGCGGATAGCCGACCGAGACGCGCGCCATGAACCGGTCGCGCTGCGCCTCGGGCAGGGCGTAGGTGCCCTCCATCTCGATCGGGTTCTGGGTGGCGATCACCATGAAGGGCGTGTCGAGCTGGTAGGTGGCGTTGTCGACGGTGACCTGCCGCTCCTCCATGCACTCCAGCAGGGCCGACTGGGTCTTGGGGGAGGCGCGGTTGATCTCGTCGCCGACCACGATGTTGGCGAAGACGCCGCCGGGTCGGAACTCGAACTCGCGGGTGTTCTGGTTGAACACCGACACGCCGGTCACGTCGGAGGGCAGCAGGTCGGGGGTGAACTGGATACGCCGCACCGAGCAGTCGATGCTGCGGGCGAGCGCCTTGCTGAGCTGGGTCTTGCCGACGCCGGGCACGTCCTCGATGAGGAGGTGACCCTCGGCGAGCAGGAC
Source organism: Nocardioides sp. (assembly GCA_031177735.1). Taxonomy (GTDB): domain Bacteria; phylum Actinomycetota; class Actinomycetes; order Propionibacteriales; family Nocardioidaceae; genus Nocardioides. Next base: position 612 of record JAPSKJ010000197.1, on the reverse strand, counting down.
CACCAACGTGGCGAAGACGACGTCGGGCTTGCCCTCGATGACCTTTTCGATGTTCGCGCGGACCCTCCCGGCCACGCGCGCCAGCGTGGTCAGGTCCGCGGCGTCCGCCGGGCCTCCTGCATCGGTGCTCCCCAACGAATCCCGCAGCGTGCTCACGTCGTGTCCTTCCGGGTCCGTCCGTCCCTCAACCGTACGGCGTAGCGGCAACCTACTCGCTCCGGTGCGGCCGCGGGCCCGATCGCGCTCCACCTTCCTCCACCGTCGCGCGGCCACCGTGGCGCCGCCGCCGTCCTTCCAGTGCCGCGGGCCTCCACCTCCCTCCACCAGGCGCCCCCCGACGCTCCACCGCGCTCCGACCGGGCTCCGACCGCGCTCCGACCGCGCTCCAAACCGTGGTGTGACCGGGGTGGCGGGGGAGCGGAGCGCGCCGAAGTCGTGCCGCTGAACGCGCCGATCGAGCGTGCCGAGGCCCCGAAACGGCACGGATGTGGTTGACGGTGGAGGAAAGTGGAGTACTGTGGTGGAAAGTGGAGGAAGCGCCCACTGATCGACCGACGCGGAGGCGGCCCAGATGTTCTTCATGGGCACGTACACGCCGAAGCTCGACGAGAA
>JAPSKJ010000196.1 GCA_031177735.1 Nocardioides sp. | reverse complement strand
GTCGGCCTGCTGGGCCCCAACGGGGCCGGCAAGACGAGCGTCATCAAGATGCTGCTCGGTCTGGTGCGCCCCGACGCCGGAGAGGTCACGCTGCTCGGACGGCCGGTCCGTGATCCGCGGTCCCGCACCGCGGTCGGCTACCTGCCCGAGCTCTTCCGGTATCAACCCTGGCTGACCCCGCTGGAACTGCTCGCGCTCCACGTCGACCTCACCGGCATCAGCGTCCCGCGCGCTGAGCGGCGGGAGGTGCTCGCGGCCGTCGGTCTCGCCGCGCGGGCCGATGACCGGCTCGGCGGGTTCTCCAAGGGCATGCAGCAGCGGCTCGGTCTCGCGGTCGCGCTCGTCGCGCGGCCCGAGCTGGTGGTGCTCGACGAGCCGACCAGCGCGCTGGACCCCGTCGGCCGCGCCGACGTCCGGGATCTGCTGCTGGACCTCAGGGCGCGCGGCGTCGCCGTGCTGCTGAACTCCCACCTGATCGGCGAGGTCGAGCGGGTGTGCGACCGTGTCGTCATCCTCGACAAGGGCCGCGTCGCTGCCTCGGGCACCCTCGCCGAGCTCCTGGGGGCGCGCGAGCTGAGGCTGCGTCTCACCGCCGTCGGCGACGCTGCCCTGGCGCGACTGGCCGCCCTCGGCTCCATGACCCGCGAGGGCGACTGGTTCACGGTGGCCCTGCCGGTCGACGAGGCCGACGCGGTGCCGGACCTGGTGGCCGACCTGGTCGGACTCGGGGTCCGCGTCCACGAGGTGGAGCCCGGGCGCATCACCCTCGAGGAGCGTCTCCTCGGGATCCTGCGTGCCGGCGCCACCCCTGACCCGGGCGGAACGCGATGACGGCCCGCACCGTGCTCATCATCGCCCGGCTCACCCTCCGCGAGGCCGGACGGCGGCGGGTGCTGCGCGCTGTGGCGGTGATGACCCTGCTCCTGCTGGCCCTCAGCTTCTGGGGCTTCTCGCGGATCGACGCCGAGTTCGGTGGGCTGACCACGGGCGAGGCGCGCATCGCCGCCTCGACGGTGCTCAACCTGGTGATGTTCGGACTCAGCCTCATCGCTGCCCTCGGCACCGCTTTTCTCGCCGGTCCCACCGTGGCCGGCGAGATCGAGTCCGGGCAGGCGCTCGCCCTGCTCGCTCGACCGGTGCGCCGCTCCGCCGTCCTGGTCGGGAAATGGCTCGGTCTGGTGGGCTTCGGCGGAGGGTTCGTCGCCATCGCCGGACTCGCCCAGATCCTCGTCGTGCAGGCCACGGTCGACTACTGGCCACCGAACCCCGTCGGCGGGCTCGCGCTCCTCGCCGCCCAGACCACCGTGCTGCTCACCCTGGCGCTGCTGCTCTCCACGGTCATCTCCCCGATGGCCTCAGGCGTGGTCGCGGTCGGACTGTTCGGCGCGACCTGGATCGCTGGCGTGGTCGGCGGCGTGGGTGAGTCACTCGGCAACGAGGGCGTCGCCCGGGTCGGCACCGTGTCACGGATGATCCTGCCGACCGACGGCCTGTGGCAGGGCGCGATGCATGCCTTCCAGGACCCGACGATCTTCCTGATCAGTCCCGGGATCGCCGAGTCACCGTTCGCGGGCGATGCTCCGCTCACCCTCGCCTACCTCGCCTGGACCGCCGTGTGGGTGGCGATGATCCTGGGCCTGACCGCACTGGTCTTCCAGCGGCGCGACCTGTGAGCCGGTACGCCGCATGAACCGGCCGCGCAAGGTGACTGGCATCACGGATGCAACCGAGCACGGAACCCAGGCGTATCCCTCCTGCGTCCGAGTCATGACGCCGACACCCAACGAAATGGAACCACCATGCGCACCACCCTCAACGCTGCTGCCACACTCACCCTCGGACTGGCCCTCACCCTGGCCACGGCGACGCCGGCGGGAGCCGCCACCACCCGCGCCACCGATCCGGCGGACACCGAGCATGGCTCCGACCTGCGCCGGGTCGTCCTCAAGCACGGCCCGCTCAACGTCCTCGTCCGCACCACGCACACCGATCTCGACGCCCACTGGAGCAGCGGATCGAGCGGGACGGTGTTCCTGGACACCGATCCGGCCGACCGGGGCCCGGAGTTCGCCTTCACCGGCGGGTTCTTCCAGGGCACCGACTACCAGCTCCTGCACACCGAGGGCTTCGCCCACCGGACCTGGGGCGAGCCCGTCGAGGGCGGCTCCTACCGGATGAGGCTCGACTACGACCGCGAGCAGGTGCGCATCCGGATCAGCCGGGCCACCCTCGGCAACCCGGCGCAGGTGCGCGTGGCGGTGCGCTCCTCGGGCACCCGGGAGGACGGCAGCAGCGCCGGCCTCCTCGACTGGCTGGGCTCCCCTCGCAGCTTCACCGAGTGGGTCGCCGCTGGGTGAGCGGCGAAGCCCTGGGTTAAATGCGTCCTTCGTTTGCGGTGACTTCTGGCGTTTCGCCACGTCCTGCCGATCGGTCGGTCCTAGCGTGGACAGCACAACGCCCGAGGAGCGCACCGCCATGTGGGACACCGTCGAGACCAACTCCGAGCACCTCTCGCACGACCTGCCGTGCCCCTACTGCGGCCATGCGGGTCACCGCTACCTCCCGTGTGACGCGGCCTGCGGCTGTGAGGCGGCTGTGGTCGGTGCCGGCGCCGGGAAGTCGTAGGGAACCGTTCCGCCCACCACCGCCAGGCCGAGCCGCTCGAGGATGGGACGGCTGTCGTCGGAGGCGTCCACCCGCAGCACCTGGTGGCCGAGGTCGAGGGCGAGCCGCGCCCGCCGAGCGACCAGGGCTCGGTAGATCCCTCGACCCCGGTACGCCGCCAAGGTGCTGCCACCCCACAGCCCGGCCACCGGTGTGCCCGGGACGGGCACCAGCCAGGCGGCGCTGACGATCTGGTCGCCGTCCTCGACCACGAAGACGTGGGCCGAGGCCGCGTCGGCGATCTGCTCGGCGAGGGCGTCGGCGAGCCACGACCAGTCAGCGCCCCAGACCTGCGACTCCATGGCCGCGATCGCCTCGAGATCGGGCCGGGCGCTGACCTGGCGCATGGTCAGCCCGGCAGGCACCGCCACGTCGGCCGCGAGAGGCTCCGCCGGGCCCAGCACCAGCGCCTCGTGCTCCCCCGGCACCCCTCCGGCAGCAGCGAGCAACGGAGGAAGGTCGGCTCTGTCGTGGTCGAAGGTCTTCCACTCGAACATGGTCCCGGCCGCTGCGAACCACGCGACCGTCCGCTCGACCAGTCCAGCGAGCTGCGACGAGGACAGTGCCGAGGCATCCGTCGTCAGCATCGTGAAACCGCGGCGCTGACCGTGGCACCGCAGGAGCGGCCCGTCCTGCTCCGCCACCCACCCGGCCGGGACGCGGTCGGATTCGGTGGCGCGGACGCGGAAGTCGTACAGGCTCAGGAGTTGGGCTGGGCTCACGCCGGCACCCTAGGCCGGGCCGTCCCGCGAGCGCACCCGCTTTCCAGCGCTGCGCCTGGGACCGCGGCCGGCCGCAGAGCCGAATACCGGCCCGGCTCGAGGGGTATCGGCGCGGAGATGCGGACCGACCGAGCGGCGGGCACCTTGCCCGCACGTGCGGGCACATCACACCAGCCCGCCGGCGCTCCGCAGCACGGGAAGGGATGAGCATGCTCACGCAGGACCAGCTACGCGAGGTCATCGGCACCGATGCCTACACCGAGGACGGCGAGAAGATCGGCAAGATCGGGCACGTCTACGTCGACGACGACACCGAGCACCCGATCTTCGCCACCGTGCACACCGGCCTGTTGGGCACCAAGGAGAGCTTCGTGCCGATCGTGCTCGCCACCTTCAACGGGACCCGGCTGACCGTGCCCTACACCGAGGACACGGTGAAGGGGGCGCCGTCGGTCGACCCCGACGAACACCTTGCGCCCGAGGAGGTGGAGACGCTCTACCGCTACTACGACCTGGACTACCCGGTCGCGGCCCAGCCGAACGACGGCGCAGTCACCGGGACGGCCCAGGACCACATGGGAACGCCGTTGGCGCAGACCCGGCAGGTCCGACTTCGCAAGCAGGTGTGAGGGCCTCACTGCACATCGCGACGAGAACCCCAAGGACACGGTCCGGCTGCCGGCGGCGGCCGGACCGTCTTGGTCTGCGGCCGCGCCGGGCGCTCACTCCACCGACGGCCGCTGTTCCGGGGTCGAGGTCTGGGTGTACTCCTCGCCCGCCTCCTCGGGGTGCTCGGTGCGCTCGTCGGACTCCTGCAGGATCTGCTCGGCCTGCGCGAGCGGGTCCTCACTGCCGCCCGCGGACTCCTCCTCGGGCAGGAGGTCGGCACGGCTGGCGATGCGCTGCTCGTCGCGGTCCGGTGTCTCGCTCATGGCTGACCGTTACCCCCCAGCAGTGCGTCCCACGCGGAAACCGGGGCTCAGCCGATCAGCTCGGGCGGGGCGTCGGGATAGCCCTCGGGGAGCACGTAGGTGCCATCGCGGTGCTTGTAGAGGACGCGCCAGTGCCAGTAGCCGTGGAAGGCGGCGGGTGAGCGTCGCATCACCTCGGCGTAGGCGGTCACGGCTTGGACGTAGGCGTCGGAGTGGTTGTAGTTCCACAATGCGGCGTCCATCCGGCGCGGGGCACCGTTGGCGCGCAGCAACCGCGCCGCCGCCATGATCGCGTCCCCCGGGTCGTTGATGTCGCCGCCGGCACCGTAGGCCTCCCAGGTGGCCGGCATGAACTGCATGGGCCCCTGGGCGCCGGCCGTGCTGGTGCCGCGGATACGACCCATGCGGGTCTCGACGAGGTGGATGGCCGCGAGGTAGCCCCACGGCACACCGGTCGCGCGCCCGGCCCGCTTGTAGTGCCCGATCAGCTGCCGAGGCGGTGGCGGGGTCACGATGCGCCACTGCTGCGGCAGCGTGGTCTGCGGGCTCGTCATCCCGCCGAGCAGACCGGCAGCCCTCGCGTTGGCTACCGTGACCCGGCGTGCCGCCGGGTCCAAACGCCGCAGGACCTTCGCGACCGCGCGGTCGGGCGCTGTGCCGAGCAGTCGTGCGGCCAGCTGCTGGAACTCCGCCGCCCG
>JAPSKJ010000195.1 GCA_031177735.1 Nocardioides sp. | reverse complement strand
ACAGGTCGTTCTCGTTCACAGCAGACTCCTCTCGCGCATCCGGGCGAGTGCCCGCATGCTCCGGTTGCGGACCGCCCCAGGGCTCAGACCGAGCAGTCCGGCGGCCTCGTCGACCGGTCGGTCCTCGAGGTAGCGCAGCACCACGACGGCACGGTCCAACGACGACAGGTCGGCGAGCGCCTCGCGCAGGGCGAGCCGCAGGTCCACTCCGCCGGCCGGGTCCGGGCCCGCCACATCCGGCAGGTCGGCGTACGGCAACTCGGTGCTGCTGCGCAACCGCCGCGCGGACAGGAACGTCCGCACCAGCGTGGTGTGGGCGTATGCCGCCGGGTTGTCGATCCTCGTCCCGAACCGCCGCGTCATCCGGTCGTAGACCTTCGCGAGGGTCTCCTGGACCAGGTCTTCGGCCTGCTCCCGATGGCCGCACAGCAGCCAGGCCGATCGGTACAGGCCTGCCGCCTCGGCCGTCGCGAGCTCCTCGAACTCCCGCTCCGTCCCTGCGTCGCCGAACTTGGTGCGCTCCACTCGATCTCCACTCCTGGGAAGGTGTTCGACCCTTCGACGCACGAGATCCGCACCGTGTCACACATCCCACCGCGAGGGGGCCCGGTTGCGACCGCTGGGGCCCCTCTTTATCATGGAAGTTACCGGCTAGTAGGGCACCGCTTCAAGGCGTCCCGGCCACATCCCCGACCAACATGAGATGGGTGGATCAGTGAGCCACTACAAGAGCAACCTGCGCGACATCGAGTTCAACCTCTTCGAGCTCTTCGGTCGCGACGAGATCCTCGGTCAGGGCCCGTTCGCCGAGCTCGACGTCGAGACCGCGCGCGAGATCCTCGCCGAGGTGGAGCGGATCTCCCGCGAGGACCTGGCCGCGTCGTTCGTCGAGGGCGACCGCAACCCGCCGGTGTTCGACCCCGAGACCCACACCGCGCCGGTGCCCGCCGCCTTCAAGAAGAGCTACGACACCTGGATGGAGTCGGGCTTCTGGAGCCTGCAGACCCGCCCGGAGATCGGCGGCACCGCCGCGCCGTCGTCGCTGGTGTGGTCGACCGCCGAGCTGATCTGCGGCGCCAACGCACCGATCTGGATGTACGCCGCCGGCCCGTTCTTCGCGAAGGTCGTCTGGGAGAACGGCAACGACCGCGACAAGCGGATCGCCGAGATCATGGTCGAGCGGCTGTGGGGCGCCACCATGGTGCTGACCGAGCCCGACGCGGGCTCCGACGTGGGCTCCGGCAAGACCTACGCCACTCCCAACGAGGACGGCTCCTGGAACATCTCCGGCGTCAAGCGCTTCATCACCAGCGCCGAGTCGGACCTGCAGGAGAACATCATGCACCTGGTGCTCGCCCGTCCGCGCGGCGTCGAGGGCGTCGGCGGCCCGGGCACCAAGGGCCTGTCGCTGTTCCTCGTCCCGAAGTACCACTTCGACCACGAGACCGGTGAGCTCACCGGCGAGCGCAACGGCGCCTACGTCACGAACGTCGAGCACAAGATGGGCATCAAGGTCTCCAACACCTGCGAGGTCACCTTCGGCGACCCACAGGTCGGCGGCGGCGAGCCGGCCAAGGGCTGGCTGCTCGGCGAGGTCCACGACGGCATCCGCCAGATGTTCGACGTCATCGAGAACGCCCGGATGATGGTCGGCACCAAGGCCATCGCGACGCTGTCGACCGGCTACCTCAACGCGCTGGAGTACGCCAAGACCCGCGTCCAGGGCGCCGACCTCACCAACTCGGCGAAGGACGCCCCGCGCGTCACGATCACCCACCACCCCGACGTGCGCCGGTCGCTGATGACACAGAAGGCCTTCGCCGAGGCGATGCGCTCGCTCGTCGTCTACACCACCACGTGGCAGGACCGCGTCCAGATCGCGGAGCACGAGGGTCGCAAGGACGAGCTGGCCGAGGCGGTCAACGACCTGCTCCTCCCGATCGTCAAGGGTTACGGCTCCGAGCGCTCGTGGGTGCTGCTGGGCACCGAGTCGCTGCAGACCTTCGGCGGCTCGGGCTTCCTGCAGGAGTACCCCGTCGAGCAGTACGTCCGCGACGCCAAGATCGACACCCTCTACGAGGGCACCACCGCGATCCAGGGCCAGGACTTCTTCTTCCGCAAGATCGTGAAGAACCAGGGCGTCGCGCTGGCCCACCTGCAGGCCGAGATCAAGTCGTTCCTCGACAACGAGGGCGGCAACGGTCGGCTGAAGAACGAGCGCCAGCTGCTCGCCACCGCGCTGGCCGACGCCGAGGCCATCGTCGCCCACATGTTCAACGACCTGATGTCGGCCCAAGAGAACATCACCAACATCTACAAGGTCGCCGCCAACACCACCCGCCTGCTGATGGCGCTCGGGGACGTGGTCTGCGCCTGGCTGCTGCTCCGCGGCGCGGAGGTCTCGCTGGCCAGGTTGACCGGCGACGCTGCGCTCTCGCCGAAGGACAAGGCGTTCTACGAGGGCAAGGTCGCCGCCGCGCAGTTCTTCGCCCAGCAGAACCTCCCGAGGATCTCCGCGGAGCGGGCGATCGCCGAGGCGACCGACAACTCGCTGATGGAGGTCGACGAGGCGGCGTTCTGATCCGCCGCCGACACACGGCCCGTCCGGTCCGCACCGGGCGGGCCGTGGTCCATTTCGGCCCGGAGCACGCGGGCGGCGGCTCGTGACCGTCCGAGCACGTTTCCGCATCTGTTGCACGGGTCGGGGCGTGCGGCGGCGTACTGCCGCTTAACCTTTCCCCGTTTGCCGCCCAGCTCCGAACGACGAGAGGCCATCCGGGTGCCCGCCTCCCTCCTCCGTGTCCTTACCGGCCTGCTGACCTGCCTCCTGGTCGCTGCGCCGACGAGTGCCTCCGCCGTCCCCCCGTCCCCGCTCGTGTGGGACCACGCGGTGCCCGACCCGAGCGTCGTGCGCGGTGGCCCGGGTTACGTGGTCGTCGCCACCGGCGCGCTCGCCTACCGCCGGCAGTCGCCCGACGGGCTGACCTGGGCCGAGACGACGCCGGCGCTGGCCTACCTCCCGGCTTGGGCGGTCTCCGGTGACCTGTGGGCATCGGACCTGGCCAAGATCCAGGGCAAGTGGGTGCTCTACTACGCCGCGCCCGTGCTCGGGCTCGGCCGGATGGGCCGGTGCATCGGCGTCGCCGTGGCAGCGAGCCCTGTCGACCCGTTCGTGCCGGTCGGCGACCGCCCGCTGGTCTGCCCTGGCCGCGCGCTCACGCCCCGCGCGCACGACACTGTCGACGGGGGCCGCGGCCTGCCCAAGCTGGGCGCGATCGACCCGTCGCTGCACGTCGAGGGCCGCAAGCGCTACCTGCTCTACAAGGTCGACGGCGTGCCCTCGGAGATCCGGATGGTGCAGCTCAAGCCCAGCGGTCTCGCCCTGGCCGGCAAGGGGCGCTCCAAGGGGCACAGCCGCACGCTGCTGCGGGCCGACCAGGTCGTCGAGAACCCGGTGATCGTCAAGCGCAAGCGCACCTACTACCTGTTCACGTCGGTGGGCTACTTCGGAGACTGCGGCTACCAGACCGTCTGGCGCAAGTCGCGCTCGCTGACGAAGTGGAAGGGGCGGCCGCAGAAGCTCCTCACCCGTCATCGCACCGGGCTGTGCGGTCCGGGCGGGGCCGACATCGTCACCTCCGGGCGCGCGGCGCTGGTCTACTTCGCAGCCTGGACGTGCGGATTGACGCCGCTGCCGTGCGCCGCGGACTTCCGGGCCCACGAGGCCGAGGTGCCCGCGCTGCGTGCGCTCTACGGCGCGCGGCTGCGCTTCAACCGTCGCGGGCGCCCGGTGGTCGACAAGTGGCTGGTCGGGATCCAGGCGCCGCGGCGCTCCCGCGAGCATCTTCGCGGCCAACGGGGAGATTCCGACCGGGCTGGCGCGCGCGGCGAGCGCCTCGACCGCGACCGCAAGGGCGAGAAGACCGAGAGCCGCAGGTCGCGACGGTCACCGGGACAGCCGGCCTCCCGCGACGAGCGGCGCCACGACCGCTCCGGGCCCCACCGGGCCGGCGCCAGGAAGGCCGACGCCGACAGGTCCGGGCCCTCGAAGGCCGCGAAGTCCACGAAGGCCGGCAAGGCCGGCAAGGCCGGCAAGACGACCCGCAGGGCGGGGCAGCACACCAGGCGGAAGGACGTGGCACGCCACGACCGCGATCGCTCGCGACCGCGCGACCGCGCCGGCCGCCGAGACGGCAGCCGGCCCGGGCGGTCACACCGCTAGGTTCGCCACGTGCTCCACGCCGCCGTCCCCGGCCTGCTCACCGGCCTCTCGCTGATCATCGCTATCGGCGCGCAGAACGCCTACGTGCTGCGGCAGGGACTGCTGCGCTCCTACGTGCTGCCGGTGGTGCTGGTCTGCGCGATCTCCGACCTGCTCCTCATCCTCGCCGGTGTCGCCGGCATCGGGACGATCGTCGAGCAGGCCGGCTGGGTGCTGACGCTCATCCGGTGGCTGGGCGTCGCCTTCCTGGTCTGGTACGCCGTCGCCTCGCTGCGCCGCGCACTCCGACCGGAGTCGCTGGCGGCCGAGGGCGCGAGCGTCGACTCGCGGCGCGCGGTGATCGGCCGGGCCGTCGCGCTGACCTGGCTCAACCCGCACGTCTACCTCGACACCGTGCTGCTGCTCGGCTCCGTCGCCAACACCCACGGCCCGACGGACCGCTGGTGGTTCGCCGCTGGTGCCTGCGTCGGCAGCGTGCTGTGGTTCAGCGGACTCGGCTTCGGCGCCCGCCTCGCCGCGCCCCTCCTCGCCCGCCCGGTGGCGTGGCGCGTGCTCGACGTGCTGATCGCGATCACCATGCTGGCGATCGCCGCCATGCTGGCGAGGGGGTGAGCCTGATGGGCCGCCGACCCGTGCGCCGCCTTCTGCCCGTGCTCCTCACCGGGCTGCTCACCGGGCTGCTCACCGGGCTGCTCGGCGCCGGACCGGTGGCGGCCGCGCCGGCGCCCGTGGTGTGGGACGACCACGTCGGCGACCCGAGCGTCATCCGGACGCCGCGGGGGCTGGTGATCGTGGCGACCGGTCCTGAGAT
>JAPSKJ010000194.1 GCA_031177735.1 Nocardioides sp. | reverse complement strand
AGCCCGTCGGGGTCGACCGCCTCGACGTCGGCGATCGTGGCGGTCGCGGGCAGCACGTGCACCTCGATCCCGCGCTCGGCCATCCGGTGTGGCGTCATCGTCTTGATGCCCAGGTCGAGGGCCGCGACGGTGAGCCGCTTCTCCCCGATCGCCGGCACGACGTAGGCCTCGGTCGTGGAGACCTCGCCGGCCAGCTCGGCACCGGTCATCTCCGCGCTCTCGAGCACCTTGGCGAGCAGCTTCTCCGGGTCCGTCTCGACCGTGGAGATGCCCACCCGCATCGCGCCCCGCTCGCGCAGGTGACGGGTCAGTGCGCGGGTGTCGACACCGGAGATGCCGACCACGCCCTGGGCGGCGAGCTCCTCGTCGAGGGTGCGCTGCGCCCGCCAGCTGGACGGGATCCGGGCGGGGTCGCGGACGACGTAACCGGCGACCCAGATCTTGCGCGACTCCGGGTCCTCGTCGTTCATGCCCGTGTTGCCGACGTGCGGGGCGGTCATCACGACGACCTGGCGGTGGTAGGAGGGGTCGGTGAGGGTCTCCTGGTAGCCGGTCATGCCGGTGGAGAAGACCGCCTCTCCGAAGGTCTCTCCCTGCGCGCCGAAGGACTCACCGCGGAACGCGCGGCCGTCTTCGAGGACCAGGAGTGCTGGGCTCGTGGGGGGCGTGCTCATCGGACGAGGGCTCCTTCCAGGACGGTGGGTACGCCGCGCAGGAATGTCGCGTGCACCCGACCGGTCAGCTTGCGGTCGTGCCAGGGGTTGTTGCGGGAGAGCGAGGCGCTCTCGGCGCGGTCGACGACCCAGGTGGCGCTGGGGTCGACCAGGGTCAGGTTGGCGGGGGCGCCGACGGCGATCTGGCGGCCGTGGCCGCCGGCGCCGTCGGGTGCAGCACCGTCGAGGCCGGCGATCCGTGCGGGCGCGGTGCTCATCGCCCGGGCGACGCCCGCCCAGTCCATCCGGCCGCTCCCGACCATCACGGTGCTCACCACGCCGAGTGCTGTCTCCAGGCCGAGCATCCCGAAGGCGGCGTCGACGAAGGCGTGCTCCTTGTCGTGACGCGCGTGCGGCGCGTGGTCGGTGGCGACCGCGTCGATGGTGCCGTCGGCGAGCGCCTCGCGCAGCGCTTCGACGTCCTCGTCGGGACGCAGCGGCGGGTTGACCTTGAAGGTCGGGTCGTAGCCGGCCAGCAGGTCGGTGGTCAGCAGCAGGTGGTGCGGCGTGACCTCCGCGGTCACCGCGATCCCCTGCGCCTTCGCCCAGCGGATCACCTCCACGCTGCCCGCGGTGGAGACGTGGGCGACGTGGACGCGGCTGCCGGTGTGGCGGGCGAGCATCACGTCGCGGGCGACGATGACCTCCTCAGCGACGCCGGGCCAGCCGGGCAGACCGAGCCGGCCGGACAGCTCGCCCTCGTGGCAGCAGGCGGTCGGCCCGGCCAGGGCGGGATCCTGGCTGTGCTGGCTGATCACGCCGCCGAACGCCTTGACGTACTCCAACGCCCGGCGCATCACGCGGGCGTCGGCCACGCACCTGCCGTCGTCGGAGAAGACCCGGACCTTGGCGCGGGAGCGCGCCATCAGCCCGAGCTCGGCGAGCTCCTCGCCGGCCAGCCCCTTGGTCACCGCCCCGACGGGCTGCACGTCGACCAGGCCGGCGGCGCGCCCGAGGTCGTGGACCCGTTCGGCCGCCTCCGCGGTGTCGGTGACCGGGCTGGTGTTGGCCATCGCCAGCACGGCGGTGTAGCCGCCGAGGGCGGCCGCCCGCGACCCGGTCAGCACGGTCTCGGCGTCCTCCCGGCCGGGCTCGCGCAGGTGGGTGTGCAGGTCGACCAGCCCCGGGAGCAGCACCAGGCCCTCAGCGTCGACGGTCCGGTCGGCCTTCGTGTCGACCGAGCCGATCTCGGTGATCGTGCCGCCGTCGACGTACACGTCGGCGGCCGCGCCGCCCAGGATCCGGGCGCCCTTGATCAGCAGCGACGTCACGGGGTGACTCCTTCGGTCGGCCCTGCGAGCAGGTGGTAGAGCACGGACATCCGCACGGCCACGCCGGCGGAGACCTGGTCGAGGATCACCGACTGGGCCGCGTCGGCGGCGTCGGCGGCGATCTCCAGGCCGCGGTTCATCGGGCCGGGGTGCAGGATCGGCGCCCCCTCGCGCAGCGTGCCGAGCCGCTCACGGGTCAGCCCGTAGCCGACGGTGTACTCCCGCGCGCTCGGGAAGTAGGCGCCGCTCATCCGCTCCCGCTGGACGCGCAGCATCATCACCGCGTCGACGCTGCCGTGCGCTCCGGCCAGCACCTCGTCGAGGTCGTACGCCGTCGTGAACCCGGCCTCCTTCGACCAGGTCGCCACGCCGGAGGGCATCAGGGTGGGCGGCGCCACGGCGGTGACCTGGGCGCCGAGCTTGACCAGGCTCTTGACGTTGCTGCGGAAGACCCGGCTGTGGGTCAGGTCGCCGACAATGGCGACGTGGCGGCCCTCCAGGCTGCCGAGGGTGCGCTGCAGCGTGTAGGCGTCGAGGAGCGCCTGGGTGGGGTGCTCGTGGGTGCCGTCGCCGGCGTTGATGATCGGGCACGACACCCATTCGCTGACCTGCTGCGCCGCGCCGCTGGCCGAGTGGCGGATGACGAGCCCGTCGACGCCCATCGCGGTGACCGTCAGCACCGTGTCGCGCAGGCTCTCGCCCTTGCTCGCGCTGGAGCCCTTGGCGGAGAGGTTGATGACGTCGGCGGAGAGCCACTTCCCGGCGATCTCGAAGCTGCTCCGGGTGCGGGTGGAGTCCTCGAAGAAGAGGTTGATCACGGTGCGGCCGCGCAGCGCCGGCAGCTTCTTGACGTCGCGGCGCTGCACGTCGTGCATCTCGGCCGCGGTCTCGAAGATGGTCTGCATGTCGTCGGCCGAGAGGTCGTCGATCGAGAGCAGGTGCTTCCTCACTGGGCTCCTCCCGTGATCCGGACCTCGTCGGCGCCGCCGTCGGTCTCCTCGAGCCGCACGCGCACCTTCTCGGTGCGGGCGGTGGGGAGGTTCTTGCCCACGTGGTCGGCGCGGATCGGCAGCTCGCGGTGCCCGCGGTCGACCAGCACCGCCAGCCGGACGACGGACGGCCGGCCGAGGTCGGAGAGGGCGTCGAGCGCGGCGCGGATGGTGCGGCCGGAGTAGAGCACGTCGTCGACGAGCACGACCGCCTTGCCGTCGATCCCGCCCGGCACGCTGGTGCGGTGCGGCGTGCGGGTGGGCTGCGACTTCAGGTCGTCGCGGTACATCGTCACGTCGAGCGAGCCGACCGCCACGGTGGCGCCCTCGACGGCCTCGATCTTGGCCGCCAGGCGTTGCGCGAGCGGGACCCCGCGGGTGTGCAGGCCGAGCAGGACGAGGTCGTCGGCGCCCTTGTTGCGCTCGAGGATCTCGTGGGAGATGCGGGTGAGTGCCCGGGAGACGTCCTCGGCGTCGAGAACGACGCGACCGTCTTCCACCGGGATCTGGGTAGGCATGAGCCGACCGGACCTCCTTCTCCGCCTCACAGGACGGCTCGTTAAAGGATGTCGAACGGCCCCGACCTTACCGGGTCCGGAGCTTCCCCCGCGAACCGACGGACGGGCGTGGGACGGCTGTGTGGGCGGGCTCACGGCATCGCGGTCGGCCATCGAACAGCGCCGCAGGGGCCGACACGGGCTGCCCGACCCGACTAGGGTCCGACCATGAGCACGTCACCGACGACGTCAGCGGCGCTCGACGAGCTGCTCGCCGCACTGCCGGAGGGCGTCGTCCTGACCGACCCCGTCGCGATGGAGAAGTACCGCGAGGACTTCGCCCGGGACGGCTCGGCCGGCCAGCCGCTGGCCGTGGTGCGGGCGGAGGACGCCGGGCAGGTGCAGCAGGCGGTGCGATGGGCCGCCGCGCATCGGGTGCCGGTGGTGCCGCGCGGCGCCGGCACCGGCCTGTCGGGAGGCTCCTCCGCGGTCGACGGCGGCATCACCATCTCGCTGGACCGGATGCGGGCGATCACCATCGACCCTGCCAGCCAGATCGCCGTCGTGGAGCCGGGCGCGCTCAACGTCGAGGTGAAGCAGGCCGCCGCGGAGCACGGCCTGTGGTATCCGCCCGACCCGTCGTCGTACGAGATCTGCTCGATCGGCGGCAACCTGGCCACCAATGCCGGCGGCCTGTGCTGCGTGAAGTACGGCGTCACGACCGACTACGTGCTGGGCCTGGACGTCGTGCTCGCCGACGGCACCCTGGTCACGCTGGGTGGCAACCGGATCAAGGACACCGCCGGTCTGTCGTTGCTCAAGCTCTTCGTCGGCAGCGAGGGCACCCTCGGCGTGATCACCCGGGCGCTGCTGCGGCTCGTGCCCGCGCAGGCGGTCCGGGCGACGCTGGTGAGCAGCTTCCCCACCATGACCGCCGCCTCGGCGGCGGTGGTCGCGATCCGCGGCAGCGTGCGCGCCTCGATGCTGGAGCTGATGGACAACGCCTGCATCAACGCGGTCGAGGACTGGCGCGCCCACGGCCTGGACCGCTCCGCCGGCGCCCTGCTCATCGCGCAGTCCGACGCACCCGACCCCGCCTGCTCCGCCGAGGTCGAGGTGATGCGGGCCGCCTGCGAGGCGGCCGGGGCCAGCGAGGTGTTCACCACCACCGACCCCGCAGAGGCCGAGCTCTTCGTGGCCGCACGCCGGCACACGCTGGTGGCGTTGGAGGGCCGGGGCGCGCTCCTCTTCGAGGACGTCGGCGTGCCCGTGCCGCGGCTGCCCGAGCTGGTGGCGGAGGTGGCCGGCATCGCGGCGCGGCACGGGCTGGAGATCGCCGTGGTGGCCCACGCCGGCGACGGCAACACCCACCCGGTGATCGTCTACGACGCTGCGGACCCCGACGCCGTGGCCCGCGCTCGCGCCGCCTTCGCCGACGTCATGGCGGCCGCCATCCGCCTGGGCGGCACCATCACCGGCGAGCACGGCGTCGGCCGTGCCAAGCGCGCCGCGCTCCCCGACCAGCTCGGCCCCGACGTCCTGGCGCTGACCTGGCGGATCAAGGACGCGCTCGACCCGC
>JAPSKJ010000193.1 GCA_031177735.1 Nocardioides sp. | reverse complement strand
TCCATCGGGCCACTCAACCGATCCGGCCGCCGCTGCGTAGGAAAGGGTGACGGCAGGACAAGGAGGTGGCCCGATGGGAGACCGCACAGAAGCGGAGACGGACGGGTTCGACGAGTTCGCACTCGCGGCCTGGCCACGACTGCGGTGGGCGGGCTACCTGCTCACGGGTGACCACCACCTCGCGGAGGACCTCGCCCAGGCGGCGCTGGTCCGCACCTACGCCGCCTGGTCGCGGGTGACGCGCGGCGACGCGCACGCCTATGCCCGGCGGGTGCTGGTCAACCTCAACATCGACCGGCTGCGACGCCGACGTCCCGAGGTCGAGCTCGGCCAGGCGGTCGAGCCGGTCGCGCCGCCCGCGACCAGTGACGACCGCGACGAGGTGGTCCGGCTCCTCGCGACCCTCACCGAGCGCGAGCGGCGGATCGTGGTGCTGCGGCACTACTTCGACCTCTCCGAGGCCCAGGTCGCCGCGGAGCTCGAGATCTCCCGCGGCACCGTGAAGAGCACCTTGTCGCGGGCGCTGGCCAAGCTCCGTGTCACTGCCGCCGTCCCCACCGAGCCGACGGAGGCCATCCGATGAACGTCACCGATCTCGAGCACGCCCTCGCGGCGCCCGCCGCCCCGACCGCCCACGGCCGCCCCGACCTGACGGCCATCCGTCGAGCGGGAGCACGCCGCCGGCGTACCCGACGTGCCGTGAGGGCGCTGACCGTCGCCGCGGCCGGGGCACTCGCCGCGGGCGTCCTCGGCGTCACCGGCGGCGCCGGTGACGAGCACGCGATCGATCCCGCCCAGGGGGGCGTCGACCGCACCCAGCTCTCCGACCTCGCCCAGCAGGCGCTCGAGGAGATCCCTGGCGCCCGCAAGATCAACTCCTGGCAGGTGCTCGTGCCGGGCCCCGGCTCGGCGCCCGACCCCATCGGTGAGCCGGCGCTCACCGACGAGAGGTTCGCCGGCGAGGGCGTCGCGATCGGGGAGTGGTACGCCGGGGTGACGTCGTACGAGCGCGACGCGTTCCCCTCCTGGCTGTGGCGGGGCGCGCAGCACGTCGAGCAGACCGTGCTGGGGGACAAGCACAGCTACCCGGTCGGCTCGACGGACACCGGTGTCGTGGTGGACGCCGGTCAGCTCGAGCTGGCCTGCATGACGGCCTGGGACTGGAACAAGGACGTGGCGATCCCCGGCCGGCCCTGCTCGCCCGCCGTGGTGGGGGTCGTGGGCGGGGAGCGCCGCTACCTCTGGGGCATCGGCACCGACGACTTCCTCGACCCGGGCGCCGGGATGGAGCTGTTCGACACCAACGCACCCGCAGGCGTCGACCAGGGCTGGATCGGCGGCGTCGACGGCACCGACGTGGTCCGCGCCGACTTCACCACCACCGACGGCACGGTCGTCGAGGGGCGGGTGTCGCCAGGCACGCTGGTGCCGGGGAAGTCGATGTTCTACGCCCAGGTGCCGGGGGAGCTGGCGAACGTCTCGATCTACGACGCCAGCGGCGCGCTGATCGAGTCCCACGATCTCG
Organism: Nocardioides sp.; assembly: GCA_031177735.1. Lineage (GTDB taxonomy): Bacteria > Actinomycetota > Actinomycetes > Propionibacteriales > Nocardioidaceae > Nocardioides. Next base: position 3,559 of record JAPSKJ010000193.1, on the reverse strand, counting down.
AGCCGTGCTCGGACCCGGTCGACTGCGAGGTCCGCTGACCCAGGTCCGCTAGACCAGGTCGACGACCAGCGCGCAGTGGTCCGAGATCGGCAGCCGGACCACCTCCGCCTTCACGTCCCACATCGGGGGGTCGGCGAGGACGTGGTCGAGCTGCCGGGTCGGCGCGTCGGCCGGGAAGGTCGGCCCGGCGACGATGCCGTGCATCCCGCTGATCCGCTCGGCCCGGTCGACCTCCATGTTGAGGTCGCCGGTCAGCAGCAGGGGTCGGTGCAGGTCCTGCAGGGCGCGGACCAGGCTGGACAGCTGGCGGCCGTTCCACGCGTCGACGAACGAGAGGTGCGTGGTGGCCACCGTGAGCGGCCCCGACGGTCCGTCGACGCACGCGGCGACGGCCACCCGAGGCTCGTCGCGCACCAGTCGCGGCCAGCGCTCGTCGTGGAACCGGTGCGGCAGCGGCACGGGTGAGACCGGCAGCCGCACCACCTGCCACGCGCTGACCGGGCACCGGGTCATCAGGGCGATGCCGTACGCCGCCGTGTCGGGCTGCTCCTCACCGGTCGCGGCCGTCCACGTGGCCCCCGGGCTGCCCGCCAGTGCTGCGACGAAGCGGTGCTCGGTGGCGCCCATCGCATCGGCGGCGACCGCGGTGAGGTCGGCCCCCAGCGACCGCGGCTGGTTGCGGTCGACCTCCTGCAACGCCAGCACGTCGGGATCGAGCTCGCGGACGGCGCGGGCGAGTCCCGCGATGTCCACCTCGCCCTCGTGGCTGGTCCGGCCGTGGAGAATGTTGAAGGTGACGATCCGCACGGCGGCTGGGTACCCCCGCCCGCGTTATCGGGAACTCCCTGACGGGTAACGAGGGCCATGACCGACGACCACCGCCGTTCCATGCGCGAGGCGCTCAAGCTGGTCGCCGTAACGCTCAAGGAGAGCGATGTGCCCTTCGCTCTGATGGGCGGATACGCGCTCTGGGCCCGCGGCGCACCCGAGCCTGCCCACGACGTCGACTTCATGGTGGCCGAGGAGGACGTCGCCCAGGTGCAGGGCGTGCTCGCCGACGCCGGGCTCCACGTCGTGCAGCCGCCCGAGGACTGGCTGTTCAAGGTGTTCGTGGGCGACCCGCCCAGCACGGCGATGGTCGACGTCATCTTCCGCGCCAACGGCACCCCGGTCACCGCCGACCGGCTCAAGGACGCCGATGAGCTCGAGGTGGAGTCGGTGCGGATGCCGGTGCTCTCGGCCACGCAGCTGATGGCCGACCGCCTCAACGCGATGGAGGAGCACGCCTGCAACTTCGGTGCCTCGCTGCCGGTCGCGCGTGCCGTGCGCGAGCAGGTCGACTGGGGCGAGGTGGACGCGCTCACCAGCGAGAGCCCGTTCGCCCAGGCGTTCCTGTTCCTCCTGCGACGCCTCGACATCATCTGACGGGTGCCGCGCGGCCGTCTCGCGACCCGTCGACGGTTCTGACCACGGGGCGTCGCACGCGTACGCTGGTGCGGTGAGCACCACCATCCCCACGCTGGCCGAACTGCACGCTATCGGTGCGGCCCAGCAGCCGACGTACCCCGACGCCGCCGCGGTCGACCGCGCCGTCGAGAAGCTGCGCACCCTGCCCCCGCTGGTCTTCGCCGGTGAGTGCGACGACCTGAAGGCGAAGATCGCCGCCGTGAGCCGTGGAGAGGCGTTCCTGCTCCAGGGTGGTGACTGCGCGGAGACCTTCGCCGGGGCGACCGCCGACAACACCCGCAACAAGCTGCGGGTGCTGCTGCAGATGGCGGTCGTGCTCACCTACGCCGCGTCCGTGCCGGTCGTGAAGGTCGGCCGTCTCGCCGGTCAGTACGCCAAGCCGCGCTCCAGCGACACCGAGACCCGCAACGGCGTCACATTGCCGGCCTACCGCGGCGACGCCGTCAACGGCTACGACTTCACCCCCGAGTCGCGCATCCCCGACCCGCAGCGGCTGCTCGAGGTCTACCACGCGTCGGCCTCGACGCTGAACCTCGTGCGTGCGTTCACCACCGGCGGCTACGCCGACCTGCGGCAGGTGCACGCCTGGAACTCCGAGTTCGTCCGCAACAGCCCTGCCGGCGCGAAGTACGAGGCGATGGCCGCGGAGATCGACCGGGCCCTGACCTTCATGCAGGCGATCGGCGCCGACCCCGACGAGTTCCACCGCGTCGACTTCTACTCCAGCCACGAGGCGCTGCTGATGGAGTACGAGCACGCGATGACCCGGATCGACTCGCGCACCGAGCAGCCCTACAACGTCTCGGGCCACTTCGTGTGGATCGGCGAGCGCACCCGCCAGCTCGACGGCGCCCACGTGGAGTACTTCCGCCACATCCGCAACCCGATCGGCTGCAAGCTCGGGCCGACCGCGACGGCCGACGACGCGCTCGCCCTGGCGCAGAAGCTCAACCCCGACAACGAGCCGGGCCGACTCACCTTCATCACCCGCTTCGGCGCCGGCAAGATCCGCGACGGCCTGCCCGGCCTGGTCGAGAAGGTCACCGCCGAGGGCGTCGAGGTCGCGTGGATCTGCGACCCGATGCACGGCAACACCTTCGAGGCCTCGACCGGCTACAAGACCCGCCGCTTCGAGGACGTCCTCGACGAGGTGCAGGGCTTCTTCGACGTCCACCGTGCCCTGGGCACCGTGCCCGGCGGCATCCTGGTGGAGAACACCGGCGACGACGTGACCGAGATCATCGGCGGCGGCGAGGAGCTCGACGAGCACGGCCTCGCCCACCGCTACGAGTCGGTCGTCGACCCCCGCCTCAACCGGGTCCAGTCGCTGGAGATGGCCTTCCTGGTCGCCGAGATGCTGCGCAAGGCCTGACGCGGCCGGTCACAGGAGCCACAGGAATCACCGGTTCACCGGTGATTCCTGCACTTCTCGGGCGTTGCAAAGGCCGAGAAGTGCCGCGATCACCGGTTAACCGGTGATTCCGCCGACCCGGCATGATGAGCGCGTGATCGACCTGCGCTCCGACACCGTGACCCGTCCGACCGAGGCGATGCGCTCGGCGATGGCCCGAGCGGAGGTCGGCGACGACGTGTACGCCGAGGACCCGACCGTGATCGCGCTGGAGGAGCGCGTCGCGGAGCTGTTCGGGCACGAGGCCGCGCTGTTCACCCCCACCGGCTCGATGGCCAACGTGCTCGCGGTGCGCACCGTGGTCGGCCCCGGCCAGGAGGTCCTCTGCGAGGCCTCCGCCCACATCGCCCGCGCGGAGCTGGGCGCCCACGGTGCCTACACCGGCCTGACCATGCGCACCTGGCACCACCCGCGCGGGCAGGTCGACCTCGGCATGATCCAGACGCTCTTCGCCCCCGACCTCGGCCCCTTCTTCGTGCCGACCGCCGCGATCGCGGTGGAGAACACGCACAACTTCGCCGGGGGAGCGGTGCTCCCGATCGAGGAGCTGCGCGCGCTGCGCACCTTCGCCGACCGCGCCGGCTGCGCGGTCCACCTCGACGGCGCGCGGATCTGGAACGCCCACGTCGCGACCGGCGTCCCGCTGGCCGACTACGGTGCCGTCGCCGACGTGATGGCCGT
>JAPSKJ010000192.1 GCA_031177735.1 Nocardioides sp. | reverse complement strand
ACGCCGAGGTGCTCGTCGGCGGCGTGGATCGAGGCGCGCTGGGCCTTGGTCATCCGGAACGGTGCGAACCGGTAGACCCGCTCGCAGATCGTGGTGAAGAAGCGCGAGTCGGTGGCGGCCATCATCACGTAGGGCGCCGGCACCGAGTCGGGGAAGAGCCGGGCGATGGTCGTCTCGACGAGCGCGAAGGCATCGTCGTGGGAGTCCGGGCTCGTGTACGGCGAGAGGGGGCTCGGCTCGCTCTGGTCGACGACCGTCATCTCGACGTGGTCGTCACCGATGATCCGCCGCACCCGCTGGAGTACGCCGGCGACGGAGTCGCCGACCATCACCCGGATGTTGACGCCGGCGACCGCCCGCGCCGCCACCACGTTGAGCGCCGGCGAGCCCTCGAGCGTGGTGACGGCGATGGTGGTCCGGGTCATCGCCGCGGTCTCGGGTCCGGTGGCCGCGAGCAGCCGGGCGAGCGCCGGCCCGAGCCGGCCGGCGTTGAGCAGCAACGGCCGCAGCGGCAGTGGTGCGTGGGGCGCGAGCCGCCGGAAGAGCTCGATCGTCGGTGCGGGCAGGCGGGCCGGCATCGAGGCGGCGTCGAGCCGGGCGACCGCGTGCGCGATCCGCGCCGTGGGCCCGTTGCGCGCGGGCGTGGACGCGTGACCCCCGCCTCCGGTCGCGGACAGCTGCACCGAGGTGCTGCCCTTCTCGGTCACGCCGACGACGCCGATGGGCGCGGCGACGCCGGGGAAGGCCTCGTGGGCGACGGCGCCGCCTTCGTCCAGGACGAACCACGGGCGCACCTCGCGCTCGCGCAGCAGCGCCACCGCGGCCCTGGCGGCTGCGCCGGTGACCTCCTCGTCGCAGCCGAACGACAGCCAGACGTCCTGGTCGGGCACGAACCCGTCGGTGAGGAGCGACTCCACCGCCTCGCAGATCGCCGCGACACAGCCCTTGTCGTCGAGGGTGCCGCGGCCCCAGACCGCCCCGTCGGCGAGGTCGGCGCCGAACGGGTCGCGGGACCAGTCCTCGGCGACCACCGGCACGACGTCGAGGTGCGCCATCAGCACGACCGGCCTGGCCGAGGACCGGCCGGGCCAGCGCACCAGCAGGCCGTGGCCGCCGACCCGGGTGACGTCGAGCTGGTGCAGCCGGGGCCACTGCTCCGCCATGGTGGTCAGCAACCGCTCGAACGCCCCGGAGTCGACAGCCGCCGGGTCGCGGTGGGAGACGGTCGGGATGCGGATGAGAGCGCGCAGCCGCTCGACCGGATCGGTCACGGTCACCAGTTCCCGCGGTGCACGACGTCGTCCAGGGGCCTGCGCGGGCGGCGGGCCGGGGAGCCCTGGGCGCCGCCCTCCTCGGGATGGCCCAGTGTGACCACGCCGACCGGGTCCCACTCCGGCGGGATCCCGAACTCCGTGCGCACCGCCGCGTCGTGGGCCGGCGGCACGCCGATGAAGCAGCCACCCAGGCCCTCGTCGACCGCCGTCTGCAAGATGAGCAGAGCCGCCATCGCGGTGTCCATGTGCCAGAACGGCATCGGCCACCGCGACTCGTCCATGTCGGTCCAACCCTTGTCGTCCTCGGCGTAGCGGCGCAGGTAGGCCCTCTTCGACGAGCACGGCAGGATCACGACCGGAGCCTTCATCATCCCGCGCAGCCACCGGTCGGGCTGGGCGAACGCCTCCGGGTCGGTCGCCGCCCGCCAGTAGCGCGCGGTGTCCTCGGGCGTGTCGAGCACCAGGAACGCCCAGCCCTGGCTGAAGCCCGCGCTCGGGGCCTTCGTGGCGTTGCGGAGCGCGCGGTCGACCACCTCAGGGTCGACGGGATCGGTCCGGTAGTTGCGGACCATCTTGCGGCGGCGTACGACGTCTTGGAACTCCACGGCGCCAGCATCCACCACCGCGATCTGAGGCACCCCCGAAACCGGGATAAGGCACCTTCCCGATGTCCCGGCCTACCTCAGAGGACGAACCTCATGGTGTCGGCACCAGCCGGCGGCAGCCCGGCCGAGGGGGCCGGCACCGAGGAGGAGCACACCATGTACGACACCAACTACGTCCGAGCCGAGCAGAAGTTCCGCGCCGACCAGATCCGAGAGGGCCTGGCGGGCCGCCGCTTCCGCGATCGGATCAAGAAGAGGCGCAAGGAGGCGGAGAACTCCGCTCGCTACCTGTGAGCCGCCATGATCATGGAAATGGCCGCGCCTCCCACCCGGAGAACCGGGATCATGGAGTCCGTGGCACACGGGAGCGGGACCTTCGTCGGGCGTGATGCCGAGCTGGCCGAACTGGCCGGGATGCTCGGCATCACGCCCGATTCCTCGTCCGGGGGCGCAGCCCGGCACCACGTCCTGCTGGCGGGCGACGCCGGCGTCGGCAAGACCCGACTCCTCAGCGAGCTGTGTGGACTGGCCGGAGAGCAGGGTCATGCCGTGTACGTCGGCCACTGCCTCGACTTCGGCGACAGTGCGCTGCCCTACCTCCCCTTCTCCGAGGTGCTCGGCCGTCTGGTGGTCGACCTGCCCGACGTGGTCGAGCGGGTCGCTGCGGCGTTCCCGTCCCTCGCCCGGCTCCAGCCCGGTGTCCGCCTCCTCGGCGCCCCGGAGCCGTCCCCCTCCAGCGCGGCCGGCGTCGACCGGGCCGCCCTGTTCGACGCGGTGCACTCGCTGCTCGAGGCGGTCGCCGAGAAGACGCCCGTGGTGCTCGCCGTGGAGGACACCCACTGGGCCGACCAGTCCACCCGCGACCTGCTCACCTTCCTCTTCACCCGCCCCTTCACGGGGCCGGTCGCCATCGTGGCGTCCTACCGAGCCGACGACCTGCACCGTCGGCATCCGCTGCGCAAGCAGGTCGCCGAGTGGGCCCGCCTGCCTCGGGTCGACCGGCTGGTGCTCGACCCGCTCGACGACGAGGCCGTACGCCGCCTCGTGCTCGAGCTGGCCGGGCCGGTGCCCGAGGAGCAGCTCGCCCGGATCGTGTCGCGCGCCGAGGGCAACGCCTTCTTCGTCGAGGAGCTCGTCGGTGCGGCCAGCGGTCCCGACCGCTGGGTGCCCGAGGAGCTCGCCGACGTACTCCTGGTGCGGCTGGACCGGCTCGACGACACCGCTCGCACGGTGGTGCGCACCGCGTCGGTCGCCGGCCGGCAGGTCTCCCACAACCTCCTCGCCGCCGTCTCGGGCCTGGGCGACCGCGCGCTCGACGAAGGCTTGCGGCACGCCGTCGAGTCGCACGTCCTCGTCGCCGGTGAGGGCCGCTACTCCTTCCGCCACGCCCTGCTCGGCGAGGCGGTCTACGACGATCTGCTGCCGGGCGAGCGGGTGCGGCTGCACGCCGAGTTCGCCGCCGCGCTCGCCGAGGGCCGGGCCCGGGGCACCGCCGCCGAGCTGGCCCGTCATGCCCTGCTCGCCGGGGACCCCGACACGGCGATCGCGGCCAGCATCCGTGCCGGGGACGAGGCCGCTGCGGTCGGCGGCCCCGACGAGGCGGGGCAGCACTACGAGCAGGCGCTCGACCTGCTTGCCCGCGGCGACGGTCCCGCGGCCGACCCGACGCTGCTCGCCGACGTCGTGGTCAAGGCCGCCGGGGCGCTGGTCGCATCCGGCCACCACGCCCGTGCGGCCGCGCTGGCCGCGGCACAGCTCGACGCCCTGCCCGCCGGTGCTCCCGCATTGTGCCGGGCCCGCCTGCTGATGGCTCGCGCCGAGGCACTCTTCCCGCTCGAGGCGGCCGAGGAGCCGGTGGAGCTGGCGCGCGAGGCGCTGGCCGCCATCCCCGACGACGCCCCGGACGGCGACCGGGTGCACCTGCTGGGAGTGGCCGCCCGCATCTTCATCCCGTTCGGCTACTACGAGGAGGGGCAGGCGGCCGGGCTCGAGGCGCTGGCGATGGCGGAGCGGCTGGGCCTGCCCGACCTGGTCTCCGACGCGGTGACCACCCTGAGCGGCCTGAAGAAGACCGGGCCGAAGGAGGGCCTGCGGGCCGCGCTGCGCGAGGCGATCGACCGCGCCGAGGAGGCCGGCGCGCTCCAGGCGGAGCTGCGCGGGCGCTTCCTGCTGGCGCGCTCCTACGAGGACTGGGGGGAGTACGTCGAGGCCCGCACGCTCTTCCGCAGTGCCCTGGACCGGGCGGTCGCCGCAGGCACGCCGTGGGCGCCGTACGGCTTCGAGTCCCGCCACCAGCTGATGTGGCTGCTCTCCACGCAGGGCGACTGGGACGGCGCGCTCGCGCTCGCCGACACCGACAAGGCGCCGCCGCTCGCCGGGGCGATGCTCGACACGCTGCGATTGGCCATCCAGCAGGCGCGTGGAGCCGACGTCGATGCCGACCTCGCGCGGCTGCGGCCGCTGTGGTCCACCGAGGGTCAGATCACCATCCACGCCGTCGGCCCCGAGCTGGCCTCGGCCGGCCGGCGCGGGGACGTCGACGCGGCGCTGGCCGTCTACCGCGACGCCGTCGCGGTGCTGTCGGTCCTGTGGGCGGAGTGGTTCTCCGGTCGGGTGCGACTGGCGGCGCAGGCGATCGGCGCCATCAATGCCGCGCTGCCGTCCCTGCCGTCAGCCCGACGTGAGGAGATCCTGGCCGCGGTCGCCCGGTTGCGCGCCGATGCCGTCACCACGGCCACCCACCAGGGCAAGGACGACCGGCCCTGGGGTCCCGAGGGCCGGGCCTGGGCGGCGCGGGCCGAGGCCGAGGCGCTGCGCGCGCAGTGGCTCGCCGGCTCGGGGGAGGCTGACGCCGGCGTACTGCTGGAGGCGTGGCGCGACGTCGAGCGACACTTCGCCGACCTCGGTCACGTCTACGAGACGGCGTCGGTGCGGACCGTGCTCGCGGGGATCCTGCGCGCCACCGGCGACCTGACGGGTGCCCGGGAAGCGGCCGACTCCGCTCGTGCGGCGGCGCAGCGGCTGGGCGCTGTGGTGCTGCTCGACGAGCTGACCGCCCAGGGACTGGCTCCCGTCGCCGCCGGCGGCCGTGCGGACGCCGTGGACGCTCTGACGCCGCGGGAGACCGAGATCCTCGCGCTGGTCGCGGAGGGACTGTCGAACGGTGAGGTCGCGAAGCGGCTGTTCATCAGCACCAAGACGGTCTCGGTGCACGTCTCGAACATCCTCGGCAAGCTGGGTGCTG
>JAPSKJ010000191.1 GCA_031177735.1 Nocardioides sp. | reverse complement strand
ACCAGGTCGGGCACGACAAGCTCTACCACGGCAACGGCGAGACGTCGCTCCCCGTCTCCAACGGCTGGGTCGTGCAGAGCCGCTTCAACGAGTTCCTCGACGTCCGGCCGGGCGAGAAGTACTCCGCGACGCCGGAGAACGTCGCTCGCTGGGTCGAGCACTACACCAGCGGTGCGAGCACCTACTCCGACGGGACGCCGATGCTCTATCCCGAGATCGACGACTGGTACGTCCCCCGGGTCACCGAGACCGGCAAGGACTGCCAGAAGGCCGACTACGCGGTCGCTGCGACCAACGGCTGCTCGCGGGCGACGGTCTGGGAGGACCCGAACTCGCTCTACGTCCCGGCGCGCAACGTCGTGGACCGCTCGGTCGTCATCGGCGGTGGCGAGTTCAAGGCGAGCTCGGTCACCTTCGCGAACCCGACGGCGACCTACCGGCTCTCCACGTGGAGCGACCGGATCAACACCAACCTGGTCAAGCCGGCGACGGTCGCCGACGCCGGCCTCGACGAGGAGTCGTTGGCGTTCTCGCAGGACGGCGCCGTCGCCCAGGCGTACGGCTCCGCGTGGGTCGAGACGTGGAACTCCCTGGTCAGCCGGGACGGCATGGGCCGTCCGGAGCGCGGCGACACCACGGCCCTGTGGGCCGCGGTGGACCGTGCCGAGCGGGTGCTCGCCGAGGAGCCGCGGGGTGCAGCCGCCCTGCGCCAGGCGATCGCGCGGGCCGAGGCCGTGGGCTACGCGACCGACAGCGACCAGGCGAGCATCGACAAGGCGGTGGCCAAGCTCGAGGCCAAGACCAGGACCAGGAAGTGACCGCGAGGTAGCCGCCCGCTGAGGTTCAGGCGAGGCCGAGCCAGCTCCGCAGCTGCTCGGCCTCGCCGGCCAGTCGGGCCTCGTCGTCGCCGGGCAGGAACTCGAGCATCAGGTCGAGCTCGCGCCCGGTGTCGTCGAGCACGTCGACCACCGCCCGCCACAGGTCGGCTCGCTCGGCGAGCGGGAGCCGCTCCCGCTGCGGCCACCAGGAGAAGACGTGGACACCACGCAGGTGCGGCAGGAGCGCGGTCAGGCCCGCGAGTGCGTCAGCGGTGTCCTCCCCGACGCGCGGCTGCCAGTAGGTGCCGACGTTGGGGCGGTCGACCTCGGCGAGCAGGTCCAGTGTGGAGGACACCGTGTCCGCGAGCGTGTCGTCATGGTGCTCGAAGGCGAGCTCCAGGTCGTGCTCGGCCGCCTCGTCCGCCAGGCGGCGTACTGCTCCGGCCACCCGCCGGCGCTCGTCGCCGTCCGTCTCCGCGGACCCGGCGGTGCCTGCCCAGATCCTCAGTCGACGACATCCCAGGGCGCGCGCCGCCTCCAGCAGTGGGGTGCCGGTCTCCGTGGTGGCACGCCAGTAGGTGCCGTAGGAGGCGACGGTCAGGCCGTGCTCGCGGGTCGACCGCCCGAGCGCGGCCAGTGCGGCGTGGTCTCCCGGCGGCGCATGCACGTCGGCGCCCCACTCGATGCGCTCGAGGCCGGCTGCTGCGGCCACGGTCAGTACGCGGTCGGCGGGCAGGGCACGGAGCGTGACCGAGCAGAGGCCGGGGTGGAGTCGGGGCGTCATCGACAAAGCTCTTCCCAAGGGTCGGTGGCTACGGATAGTGTCACGGTAAGCGCTTTCCCAGAAGGATGGAACAACCATGACGACGCGTCGGCTCGGAATCATCATGAACGGCATCACCGGACGGATGGGCTACCGCCAGCATCTCGTCCGCTCGGTGCTCGCGATCCGCGACGAGGGCGGACTGCGGCTCAGTGACGGCAGCCGCGTCGAGCTCGATCCGATCCTGGTCGGCCGCAATGCCGAGCGCGTGGAGGAGATCGCCCGCCGCCACGGGGTGGCCCGCTGGACGACGGACCTGGATGCCGCCCTGGCCGATCCCGACGACACCGTCTACTTCGACGCCCAGCTCACCTCGGTGCGGGCTGCGGCGGCCCACCGTGCGATCGCCGCGGGCAAACACCTCTACGTCGAGAAGCCCATCGCCGACGACGAGCCGGCGGCCCGCGAGCTCGCCGTGGCCGCCGATCGTGCCGGGATCAAGCACGGCGTCGTCCACGACAAGCTGTACCTGCCCGGGCTGCTCAAGCTGCGCCGACTCGTGGAGGGTGGCTTCTTCGGCCGGATCCTCTCGGTCCGCGGCGAGTTCGGCTACTGGGTCTTCGAGGGCGACTGGCAGCCCGCCCAGCGCCCCAGCTGGAACTACCGCGCGGAGGACGGCGGCGGCATCGCCACCGACATGTTCCCCCACTGGAGCTATGTGCTGGAGAGCCTGTTCGCGCCGGTCGAGGCGGTCACCGCCCGCCTGGTCACCCACATCGACAAGCGTTGGGACGAGGACGGCAAGCCCTACACCGCCACGGCCGACGACGCCGCCTACGCGCTCTTCGAGCTCTCCGGTGGCGTGATGGCTCAGCTGAACTCCTCGTGGGTCACCCGCGTGCACCGTGACGAGCTCGTGGAGTTCCACGTCGACGGCACCGAGGGGAGCGCGGTGGCCGGCCTCCACCACTGCGTGGTGCAGCACCGGAGCGCGACCCCGCGGCCGGTCTGGAACCCCGACCTCGTCGAGCCGACGTCGTTCCGCGACCAGTGGGCGCCCGTGCCCGACAACGCCGAGTTCGACAACGGGTTCAAGGCGCAGTGGGAGGAGTTCCTCCGTCACGTCCTCGGCGACGGTGACCACCAGCACGACTTCTGGTCCGGTGTGCGCGGCGTGCGGCTCGCCCACGCCGGTGCCGTGTCCTCCGCCGAGGGCCGCCGCGTGCTGCTCGACGAGGGCGTGGCGCGGTGACCACCGTGGCGGCGCCCACCGAGGTGCTGCTCCCGACCGCCGAGGGACTGCGCCCGCACCGTCTGCGCGAGCCTGTCCGCTGGCCTGCGCCGACCGGCCCGATCCGGTCGCGGCACGCGTTCGCCGCGGCCCACGTCGTGCCGCGCGCGTTGGGGGAGAACATCCCCGGAGCGCCTGCCGACCTCGACTGGGAGGCCACCCTCGCGGCGCGCCACCGGATCTGGGCCTCCGGGCTCGGCGTGGCCGAGGTGATGGACACCGCCCAGCGCGGGATGGGCCTGGACTGGCCGACCGCGGCGGAGCTGGCCCGCCGCAGCGCCGCGGAGGCGCGGGCCGTCGGTGGCGAGATCGCCTCCGGCGCCGGCACCGACCACCTCGACCCGGGTGCGGTCGAGCCCGGCCGCGCAGGTCTCGCACAGGTGCTCGCTGCCTACCGGGAGCAGCTCGAGGTGATCGAGGGCACCGGTGCCACGCCGATCCTGATGGCCTCGCGGGCACTTGTCGTCGCCGCCCGCGATGCCGAGGACTACGCCGAGATCTACGGGGCCCTGCTCCGCGAGGTGCAGCGGCCGGTCATCCTGCACTGGTTGGGCGACGTCTTCGACCCGGCGTTGCGGGGCTACTGGGGCAGCGAGGACGTCGCGGCAGCCACCGACGTCTTCCTGGCCATCCTCCGGGAGCATGCGCCTCGCGTGGCCGGGGTGAAGGTGTCCCTGCTCGACCAGCAGCACGAGGTGGCGCTGCGCGCCCAGCTGCCCGACGGCGTCCGGCTCTACACCGGTGACGACTTCCACTATCCCGACCTCATCGTCGGCGACGACGACGGCCACTCCGATGCCCTGCTCGGGGTCTTCGCTGCTATCCACCCGGCGGCGTCGGCGGCGTTGCAGGCGCTCGACCGCGGTGACCGGGCCGAAGCACACGCCGTGCTGACCTCCACCGTCGAGCTGGGGCGGCACCTCTTCGCCGCGCCCACGAGCCACTACAAGACCGGCATCGCGTTCCTCTCGTGGCTCAACGGCCACCAGGACGGGTTCGCCATGGTGGGCGGCATGCACGGCCACCGCTCGGTGCCGCACCTGGCCCGGTTGCTGGTGCTCGCCGACCGGGCGGGGCTGCTGGTCGATCCCGGCCTGGCGGCACATCGGATGACCCGGTACCTCGAGGTGCACGGAGCAGTCTCGTGATGGGCGACCGGCTCTCGCTGAACACGGCGACGACGAAGCCTTGGACGCTTCCGCAAGCGGTCGAGGGGGCTGGTCGTGCGGGTGTGACCGCCGTCGGCGTCTGGCGCGACCGGGTCGCCGAGCACGGGCTCGCGGAGTCGGCGGCGTTGCTGCGCGACGCCGGGCTGACCGTCTCCTCGCTGTGCCGGGGAGGCTTCCTGACCGCGTCGTCGCCCGAGGCGGCTGCGGCCGCCCTGGCCGACAACAGGGCGGCCATCGAGGAGGCTGCGACCCTCGGGGCCCAGGCTCTGGTGATGGTCGTCGGCGGCCTGCCGGAGGGCGACCGTGACCTCGTCGGTGCGCGTGCCCGCGTCGCCGAGCGCCTCCACGACCTCGCGCCCGTGGCCGCCGACCACGGCGTCCGCCTCGCGCTGGAGCCGTTGCACCCGATGTACGTCGCGGACCGGGCGGTGATCTCCACCCTCGCTCAGGCGCTGGACCTGGCGGCGCCCTTCGACGCGGCCACGGTGGGCGTCGTCGTCGACACCTTCCACGTCTTCTGGGACCCCGACCTCTGCGAGAGCATCGCTCGCGCCGGTAGGGAGGACCGGATCGCTTCCTTCCAGGTCTGCGACTTCAATCTTCCCATCGCCACCGACGCACTGCTCTCACGTGGCTACATGGGTGACGGCGTCGTGGACTTCGCCGCGATCACCGGTTGGGTCGCTGCCACCGGGTACTCCGGTCCGGTGGAGGTGGAGATCTTCAACCAGGACGTGTGGGACACCGACGGCGACACCGTGGTCTCCCGCGTGCGGGAGCGCTACGACCAGCTGGTGGCTCCGCACCTCTGAACGGGGTCCATGCCGCTGCGGGCCATGGACCCCTGCGACGACGGCCGTCGGTGATCCGGCGGCCGTCGTCTGCTCCGCGGGGCACGCGTCAGAGCGGGCCCTGGAAGGTCGTCCCCAGCACCGAGACGTCGGTCGGGCGCGCTGAGGTGTCCACTCGCCAGGAGCCGTCCTCGGTGACCAGGAAGAGCGGCGGCTCCGGGTAGGCGAGCTCGGCCGGGAGCGGCTCCTTGTCGGTCCACGCGAAGAAGCCGCGGCCGAAGTAGGCCAGGTCCTTGCGGCCGTAGATGTCCAGGTCGCCGGCGGT
>JAPSKJ010000190.1 GCA_031177735.1 Nocardioides sp. | reverse complement strand
GGCGGACGGTCGGCTCAGACGGCGTACGCCGCCAGCTCACCGGCGAGCGCCTCGGTGGCCCGGCCCCGGACGAGGGTGCCGTCACCGGTGTGCTCGAGGGTGTCGATCTCGCCGTGCTGGTGGATCTTGTTGACCAGGTCGCCGCGCGAGTAGGGCACCAGCGCGTTGAACTCCACCGCAGGATGGGGCAGCTCGGACTCCACGACACGCAGCGCCTCGTCGATGCCCTCGCCGGTGCGAGCCGAGACCACCACGGAGTGCGGCTCGGCGCGCTGGAGCCGGCTGATCACCAGCGGGTCGGCCAGGTCGGCCTTGTTGATCACGATCAGCTCGGGGATGTCGGAGGCGCCGATCTCGGCGAAGACCTCGCGCACCGCCGAGATCTGGCCCTCGGGGTCGGGGTGCGAGCCGTCGACCACGTGCAGGATCAGGTCGGCGTCGGCGACCTCCTCCAGGGTCGAGCGGAAGGCCTCGACCAGCTGGTGGGGCAGGTGCCGCACGAAGCCGACGGTGTCGGACATCGTGAAGACGCGGCCGTCGGAGGTCTGCGTGCGACGCGTGGTCGGGTCGAGGGTGGCGAACAGCGCGTCCTCGACCAGCACGCCGGCGCCGGTGAGCCGGTTGAGCAGCGAGGACTTGCCGGCGTTGGTGTAGCCGGCGATCGCGACCGCCGGGATCTGGTTGCGCCGGCGCTCGGCCCGCTTGGTGTCGCGGGTGCCCTTCATCTCGCGCAGGTCGCGGTTGAGCTTGGCGATCTTGGTGTTGATCCGGCGCCGGTCGGTCTCGATCTTGGTCTCACCAGGACCACGACCACCGATACCGGCACCGCCGGCCACCCGGCCGCCGACCTGGCGGGAGAGGTTGCCACCCCAACCGCGCAGGCGCTGCTTCATGTAGTTGAGCTGGGCCAGCTCGACCTGCGCCTGGCCCTCCTTGGACTTCGCGTGCTGCGCGAAGATGTCGAGGATCAGCGCGGTCCGGTCGACGACCTTGACCTTGATCCGGTCCTCGAGGTTCCTCAGCTGGCTCGGGGCCAGCTCGCCGTCGCAGATGACGGTGTCGGCCCCGGTCGCCTGCACGATCTCGGCGACGGCCTCGACCTTGCCGCGACCGATGTAGGTCGCCGGGTCGGGCGCCTGCCGGCGCTGGTAGATCGCCTCGAGCACCTCCGAGCCGGCCGTCTCGGCCAGCAGGGCGAGCTCGGCGAGGGAGTTCTCGGCGTCCTCGACGGTGCCGCCTGCCCAGACCCCGACGAGCACGACGCGCTCGAGCCGGAGCTGGCGGTACTCGACCTCGGTGATGTCCTCGAGCTCGGTGCGCAGGCTGGCGACACGGCGCAGGGCGTGGCGCTCGGCGAGCTCCATCGCCCCGACCGTCGGGTCGTCCTCGGGGTCGTCGCCGTCGGCAGCGGGCCAGTCGAGGTCGGCCCCGTCCTGCTCGTCGGCGGCCTCGTCGGCGTCAGTGGCGGCCAGGTCCTCGTCGGAGTCCCAGCCCTGGGTCACCTCGAGCTCGGTGTCGAGGGAGAAGTGTTCAGCACGGTTCGTCATACACCTTGTACAGTACGTCGCCCCGGCGTGTTATTCCCATCGCTTTTCTCGCCGCGTTCCCTGGCGCGGCTCCCGGCGCGTGACCGGAGAGCGGACCGAGCAGCTTCGACCGGCGTGCCGCCACGCGGGCGGCTGATCCGCAGAGCGCGGATCGGTCCGTTCCACGGCCTGCTCGGCGGGTGGGCCGCGGGTGAATCGCCCGGTCTACGCGGTCTGCGGCTCGAAGGTCCGCGACCACAGGGCGCCGTCGGCGACGCTGTGCAGCGTGACGGTCATCCGGCCGTCGATGGAGATCTGCACCTGCCCGACGTACTGCTGCCCGGCCGCGGGCGACATCCGCAGCACCTCGCTGGGGTTGCCCTGGGCGAAGACGACCTCGGGCCCGAAGGTCTGGTCGGGCTCACGGGCGGTGAAGGTGCCCGCGGCGATGGGCCCGGAGATGAACTCCCAGAACGGGTCGAAGTCCGCGAAGGCGGCGCGCTCCGGTGAGTAGTGGTGCGCGGCGGTGTAGTGCACGTCGGCGGTCACCCAGACCACGTTGCGCACGCGGCCGGCGCGGAATCCCGAGAGCAGCCGGGCGATCTCGTGCTCGCGCCCCAGCGGTACGCCGTCGTCGTACTGCGCCACCGAGTCGCGGTCGTCAGCGTGCTTGGTCGCCACCGAGAGCGGCATGTCGGCCGCGATCACCTTCCAGGTGGCGGTCGAGGCGGAGACCTCCCGCAGCAGCCAGTCGGCCTGCTCGCGGCCGAGGATGGAGCGCTCGGGATCGGTCTGGTCGTTGTGCCCGTTGGCGTCGCGGTAGGAGCGCATGTCGAGGCAGAACACGTCGAGGTGCGGGCCGTAGCCGATCTTGCGGTAGATCCGCCCCGAGCGGCCGAGCACGTCGGGGCCGACCGGCATGTACTCCTGCCAGGCGCGACGGCCGCGGGCGGCGAGGACGTCGCAGCGACGCTCGATCGTGTACTCGTCGAGCCGGTCGGTGATGACCTCGCCGGGATACCAGTTGTTGAGCGTCTCGTGGTCGTCCCACATCGCGACGGTCGGCACCTCGCGGTAGAGCGCACGCACGGCGCGGTCCTCCAGCACGTAGCGGTGGCGGCCGCGGAAGTCCTCCAGCGTCTCGGCGACCTTGGCGACCGCATCGGTCATCCGGTTGGTCCACCGGTTGCCGTAGTGGTCCTCGTCGTGCTCGTCCATCGGCTCGTCGGCGTAGATGTTGTCGCCGCAGTGGAGGAAGAAGTCGGGCTGCAGGTCGGCGACCAGGCGGTAGCCGGTCAGCCCGCCGAGAGCGTCGTTGATCCCCCAGCCCTGCCCGCAGGTGTCGCCGGACCACACGAAGCTGACCGGCGCCGGGTGGATCGGGGCGGTGCGGAAGGTGACCCGCTGCGGGCGGCCGGCGTTGCCGTCGTGGCCGGTGAACCACACCACCGCGGTGTGCTCGCGGCCCGGCGCCAGACCGCGCAGCACCACGCGGGCGGTGTGGTCGGTGCGGGCGGTGGCCCACGGGCCGCGGACCGAGCGGATCCGCCGGCCGTTGCTCTCCAGCCGCACCATCATCCGGCTGTCGCTGCTGGCCCGCCCCCAGATCACCGCGGAGTCGGTGGAGACGTCACCGGCCCGGGCGGCGTACGGCTGGTCGGGTCTGTCCCGGACCAATCCGACGCCGCCGGTCCACCGCGCGGTGAGGCGGTCGGTGAGCAGCCCGGGTGCGGCACCGATGGCCACACCGGTCACGCCGGCGAGGACCGCGCTCCGGCGGCCGAGGTCGACCATGGCTCCAGCCCAGCGAGCCGAGACGACGAGCCCCCCACCGCGCGGTGACGTGTCGGTGGGGGTCCGGTGAGCAGTAGGGGTGACCGCCCGGCTGGACTCGGCCGGACGCGGCGCCCTACACCGTCGGCTACTTGGGAGGCATCCGGATGCCGCCGTCGACGCGGACGGTCTCGCCGTTCATGTAGTCGTTGGTGAGCAGCTCCAGCGTCATGCTGGCCAGCTCCTCCGGCGTGCCCAGCCGCTTGGGGAACAGCACGCTCTGGCCGAGCTGGGCCTTGAACTCCTCGGGCTCGGGGAAGCTGTCGTAGATCGGGGTGTCGATCAGGCCCGGGGCGATCGTGTTGACCCGGATGCCGGCGCCGGAGAGGTCGCGCGCGAGCGGCAGGGTGAGGCCGACGACGCCGCCCTTGGAGGCCGAGTACGCCGCCTGGCCGATCTGGCCGTCGAAGGCGGCCACGCTCGCCATGTTGACGATCGCGCCGCGCTGGCCACCTGCATCGGGCTCGTTGCGGCTCATCACCGTGGCGGCCTGGCGGACCATGTCGAAGGTGCCGAGCAGGTTGACCTTCACGACCAGCTCGAACTTGTCCATCGGGAAGGCCGACTCGATGGTGCCGTCGCGGCCGATGGTGCGGAAGGCGTTGGCGATGCCGGCGGAGTTGACCAGTGCCCGCAGCGGAGCGATGGTCGCGGCGTGCTCGACCACCTCGGTGATCTGCGCGCTGTCGGTGACGTCGAGGGAGGCGAAGACGCCACCGATCTCCTCGGCGAGGGCCTCGCCCTTGTCTCGCTGCAGGTCGCCGACGACGACGGTCGCCCCGCGGGCGGCCAGGGCACGCGCGACGCCGGCGCCGATGCCGCTGGCGCCGCCGGTCACGATGGCGGAAGATCCGGTCAGTTCCATGGCGGGATCCTAGGGGCGCCGTCCAGCGCTCAGCGGTGGCCCTCGCACCTGTCGGGCGCCACGTCGGCCACGTCCCCCACGTCGGCGGCGTCCGCCACGTCGGCCGACGCTGCCGGGTCCGGCGGCGCGGGAGCTCCGAGGAGGTAGCCCTGCCCGAGGCCGACCCCGAGGCGCGCGATGGTCTCCCGCTCCTGTGGTGTCTCGATGCCCTCGGCGATCACCCTCGCCTGGGTCAGGTCGCCCAGCATCACGCACGAGGCCGCTACGGCCTGCAGCGTCGGGTTGGTGTCGATGTCGCGGATCAGGGACATGTCGATCTTGATGATGTCGGGGCGCATCGTCGCGATCCGTCGGACGTTGGAGAATCCGATCCCGAAGTCGTCGATGGCCAGCAGCGCACCCCGGGCGCGGATGCCCTCGATCGCGAGCATCACCTCGGCGGTGTCCTCCACCAGGTCGGCCTCGGTGATCTCGACGACGACCCCGGAGAGGTCCTGCGGGAGCGCGGCCTGCACGGCGGGCGTCACGAGCGCGGACAGGCTGAGGTTGACCGTCAGCAGACCCGACCCGTCCCAGTGCTCGATCGCACTCGCGAGCGCGGCCGCCTCCAGCGCCGGCCCGGTCCCGTTGCGGGCGGCGTCGTCGAACACGGTGCGCGGGTCCGCACCTCCCTCGAAGCGGCTCAGCGCCTCGGCGCCGATCACCTCACCGGTGTGCAGGTCCACGATCGGCTGGTAGACGGTCCTCAACACGGGCGGCGCCGGCGTCTGGTCGACGCTGACCACGGCGGCGTTGCCTGCCTCGTGGGCGGCGATCCGGTCGCGACCGGATGCCTTGGCGAGGTAGAGCGCCTGGTCGGCGCGCCCGACCAGCCGGGCGGGCGCCTCGGCCCAGTCCCAGGCCGCCACGCCGACCGAGCAGGTCTGGCCGTGCG
>JAPSKJ010000189.1 GCA_031177735.1 Nocardioides sp. | reverse complement strand
GGATGGCCAGGCTCACCCCGCGCGAACGTGCCAGCGCCGCGACGCGGCCGACACCGTCGACGACCTCGGGCTGCAGCCAGTGCTGCGGCAGACCGATCAACGCCTTCGTGGCGAGCCGGATGTCACGGATGTTGTCGATCTCGAGCAGCTGGGTGAGGAAGTCCTCCAGCCGAGGCCAGGGCAGGTTGGCCACGTCTCCGCCGCTGACCACCACGTCCCGCACCTGCGGGGTCCGGCGCAGGTAGTCGAGCATGTCGGTGTGGCGGTCGGCCGGCTTGCCGGCGAACTTGAGCTTCTCCACGGCCGGTGTCGAGTTGCCGACCAGGTCCATCCGGGTGCAGTGCCCGCAGTACTGCGGACAGGTGGGCAGCAGCTCGGCGAGCACCTTGGTGGGATAGCGGTGGGTGAGCCCCTCGGCCACCCACATGTCGTGCTCGTGCAGAGAGTCGCGGGTGGCGTGTGGGTGCGAGGGCCAGTCGGTGCGCCGGTCGGTGAGGACAGGGATCATGTAGCGCCGCACCGGGTCGGCGTAGAACGCCTCGGTGAACGCGAGGCCGCCCGGTGCGCCGTCGGGGACCATCGTGTTCAGCATCTGCGGGGGGACCAGCATCGACATGGTGGCGCGCTCGGCCTGGTCGCGCTCGAGGTCGGCGTAGAAGCGCTCGTCGAGCAGGTCGCCCATCAGCGCCCGCAGCTGCTTGAGGTTGCGGACGCAGTGCACGCGCTGCCACTGGGCGTCTCGCCACTGCTCCGCGCTCACCTCGCGCCAGCCGGGGAAGCGCGTCCAGTCGGGCTCGACCAGCGGCGGCTGGGAGTAGGCGTAGGGCTGTCCCGACGCACGCGGGCGTGGGGGGACCTGGTCGGGTCGAGCATGCACGGAAGTCATGGCGCTCCTGGGTCGCGGGCGTGTCGGTTGTGGGACAGATCACGCTCTGCCAGAGTAGGAGGAGATCATCCGGCAAATCCACTGACATGCCGAAGGATTTCCTTATGCACACCACTGTTTCCAGCGATCCGCTCGGTCTGCACCGGGTTCGCGACCGCCCGCTCGTGCTGCCGCAGGCCGCTCGGCGGTTGGACGCGCGGCCGGAGATCTGGCCCGACGAGGTCCGCGTGCGGGTGGAGCGGCTCAACCTCGACGCCGCCTCCTACCGCCAGCTGCGGCGGGTCCACACCGCATCCGACGGCGCCGTCGACGGCGGCGCCATCCGCGCGGCCGTCCTCGAGATCATCGCCGCCCGGGGAAAGATGCAGAACCCTGAGACGGGTTCCGGCGGGATGCTGCTGGGCACGGTGGAGCAGGTCGGCCCCGAGTCACCACTGGGCCTCACCGCCGGCGACCGGATCGCGACGTTGGTCTCCCTCACGCTCACCCCGCTGGTGGTCGATGACGGTCTCGCGCGCTGGGACGGACTCAGCGAGCAGGTGCCGTGCGACGGCCACGCCATCCTCTTCGGCCGCTCCATCGCCGCGGTCCTGCCCGATGACCTGCCCCCGGACCTGGCGCTGGCGGTCATGGACGTGTGCGGCGCCCCGGCGCTGACCAGGAGGATGGTCGAGCACCGTCGCGAGCCGGTCGTCGCGGTGATCGGCGGCGGCGGCAAGTCGGGCTCGCTGTCGCTGGCCGCCGCCCGCGACGCCGGTGCCCGCCACCTGATCGGCGTCGTGCCCTCCCCGGCGGAGGCCGACCGGCTGCGCGCCAGCGGCCTCGCCGACGAGGTGGTGCTCGCCGATGCCCGCGACCCGCTCGCCCTGCGCGACTCGGTGGAGAAGGCCGGCGGCCCGGCCGACGTCACCGTCGTCTGCGTCGACGTGCCGGGTTGCGAGGGAGGCAGCATCCTGGCCACGGCCGAGGGCGGCACGATCATCTTCTTCTCGATGGCGACCAGCTTCTCCGCGGCCGCGCTGGGCGCCGAGGGCGTGGCTGCCGACGTCGAGATGGTCATCGGCAACGGCTACGTGCCCGGCCACGCGTCCTACGCCCTCGACCTGTTCCGCCGCAGCCCCGGCGTGCGGGCCCTCTTCGACGGGAGGCACTGAGATGCCCGGCAAGCTCCACCTCGACCCCGCGACAGTACGCCGCGCCCGCTCCCTGGCCCGCAAGGTCGGCCGGCCGATCGTCCGACTCGCGCAGGACCACACCACCGTGTCGGTCGAGCGGGCGACGCTCCGCCTGGCCGGCCTCACCGGTGCCGACGCGGACGGCACTCCGTGGGTCAACCGGCTGGCCGATGCCGTCCGCGCCGACGTCGGGCTGGAGCACGGCGTCGCGCTCCCGGTGTGGGACGCACTCGCCCGCGGCGCGGGGGAGGACCTGCAGGTGCTCGCCCAGAAGGCAGCGGCCGGGTCGGTGCGGTTCCGCCTCCCGGAGGGCAAGGACGCCCAGCGGGCGGCCCGCGCCGCCCGCCGCGACGTGGCGCGCGGGATCCGGACCATCGACCGGCGGCGTACCGAACGGGAGCGGTTGATCACCCGCTGGGGCGACGCACCGCGTCAACCGTGGATCTACCTGATCGTCGCCACCGGTGACATCCACGAGGACATCCCGCAGGCACAGGCGGCGGCGCGCGCGGGCGCCGACGTGATCGCGGTGATCCGGTCGACCGGGCAGAGCCTGCTCGACTACGTGCCCGAGGGCGCGACGCGCGAGGGGTTCGCCGGCACCTACGCCACCCAGGAGAACTTCCGGCTGATGCGGGCCGCGCTGGACGAGTCCAGCCGGCAGCTGGGTCGCTACGTGCGGTTGACCAACTACGCCTCCGGGCTGTGCATGCCCGAGATCGCCACCCTCGCGGGCCTCGAGCGACTCGACATGATGCTCAACGACTCGATGTACGGGATCCTCTTCCGCGACATCAACCCGGTGCGCACCTTCGTCGACCAGCGGTTCAGCCGGCAGGTCCATGCCCGCGCCGGGATCATCATCAACACCGGCGAGGACAACTACCTCACCACCGCCGACGCGGTCGAGGCCGCGCACACCGTCACCGTGAGCCAGCTGCTCAACGAGTACTTCGCCAAGGAGGCCGGTCTCGCGGACTGGCAGCTCGGGCTGGGCCACGCCTTCGAGATCGATCCCGACCTTCCCGACTCCTTCCGGCTCGAGCTCGCCCATGCGCTGCTGGCCCGCGAGCTGTTCCCCGAGGCACCGTTGAAGTGGATGCCGCCGACCCGGCACATGACCGGTGACGTCTTCCGCGGCTACCTGCTCGACGGGTTCTTCAACCTCGCCGGCGCGCTGACCGGGCAGGGCATCCTGCTGGTCGGGATGATGACCGAGGCGGTGGTCACCCCCTGGCTCTCCGACCGCGACCTGGCCCTGCAGAACGTCCGCTACGTGCTCGACGCCGCCGGCCGGCTGCACGAGGACTTCCACCCCGCTCCCGACGGCTTCATCGCCCAGCGGGCCGACCGGGTGCTGGGCGAGGCCGTCGACCTGCTGGAGCGGATCCTCGAGCACGACCGGGGTCTGCTCGACGCCATCGCCGACGGCACCTTCGGGCTGATGCGCCGGCCCGCCGATGCCGGCAAGGGACTCGATGGAGTGGCTCGGAAGTCACCCGCCTACGTCAACCCCGCCGCCGACCTGCTCGAGGAGGACGCCCGATGACCATCGTCCGCCCCTACGGCGACACCACCGGCGACGGCATGGTGCAGCTGAGCTTCACCCTGCCGCTGGCCTCACGGACCGAGAGCGAGATGAAGCTGGCGGAGGGAGCCGCGCACCAGCTGGCGACCAAGATGGGGCTCGACCCGGCAATGGTCGTGCACGCCAAGCCCATCGGCCAGGAAGACGGGCCAAGCGGCTTCACCTTCTTCGTCGTCTACGGCCGGGTCAGTCACCTCGTCGACACCGACCAGGTGCAGGTGCAGGAGCGCGACTATCCGCTCCTCACGCCCAAGGAGGCCAACGCCGCGATCAAGCAGGCCCTGCGCCGACGGCTGACCGTCGTCGGCGCCTGCATCGGCACCGATGCGCACACGGTCGGCATCGACGCGATCCTCAACATCAAGGGCTTCGCTGGGGAGAAGGGGCTGGAGTACTACCGCGAGATCAAGGTGGTCAACCTGGGCTCGCAGGTCGACATCGCCGACCTGGTCCGGCGGGCTCGCGAGGAGGAGGCCGACGCGGTCCTGGTCTCCCAGGTCGTCACCCAGCGCGACGCCCACCTGCTCAACACGCGAGCGATGTCCGCAGCCTTCCGCGAGGAGTACGGCGAGGGCCGCACGCCGCTCCTGGTCGTGGGCGGCCCCCGATTCGACGCATCGGCCGCGGCCGAGCTCGGTGTCGACAAGGTCTTCGGCCGCGGCACCACGCCGGCGGAGGTCGCGTCGTTCCTCGTCCACCGGCTCGCGGCGGTGCCGGCATGAGCGGTGCCACTGAGCTGGTCGGCACGACCGTGACGCACCGCCGCTACGTCTCCTACGGCCACGCCCACTACGCCGGCGGCTTGGTGGACGGTGCGTTCGGACTCGCGCTGTTCGGAGACGTGGCGACCGAGATGTGCATCCGCACCGACGGCGACGAGGGCCTGTTCGCCTCCTACGCCGACGTGCAGTTCCTGGCGCCGGTGCGGGCCGGGGACGTCGTGGAGGCTCGGTGCACGCTGACCGCGGCGGGCAACCGCTCGCGGACCTTGGCCTTCGAGCTGCACGTCGTCGCACGCGGCGAGCCGGCCCCTCACCAGCCCGGTGCGGCCGCACTCCTCGACCCGCCGATCGTGGCGACCCGGGCGACCGGGACGGTCGTCGTCCCGCCGCAATAGCGCATGAAGGCGGCGTGTCTTGGGCAACACGCCGTCGATCGCTCGATTTCCCTCCAAAAGGGGACCTGTCACGCACGCCCCGCCTGACCTGGGAGAACACACGTTTGCCCAGGTCAGGAGGTGGTTGACGAGACAGTGCCCGGCGCACCAATCTGACCCGGTTCGCTCGTGCAGATCGTGGTCGGTGGACCGACGTCCGAGTGGCCGTGTTGCGGGAGATGCTCAGCCAGAGGTCTGGCCCGCGACGGTTCGCGGAGGTCGGTCCGCCCCTCGAGAGCGGGCACGGAAGGGCCCCGGCCCCCTTAGACAACGACTCCGGTATCGGCAACCAGCCGGTCATCGGGTCGGACCGAAGGGCACCGGGGTCCTTCCGGCGCGTCGCCGGCATCGGTCAGG
>JAPSKJ010000188.1 GCA_031177735.1 Nocardioides sp. | reverse complement strand
GCAGCGCGGGGTCGAGGTCGGGGGTGAACGGCCGCCACGGGGTCAGCACCAGCAGGTCACCGGCGAAGCGCTGGGCGACCTCGGGGAGCTCCTCGTAGGTGCCGACGGCGAGCAGGTCGACGCCCAGCCACGCGGCCTTGCGGGCGAGCCGGCCCAGGCCGAAGCCGTAGCCGTTGCCCTTGGCGACCGGCACCAGCCCGGGAGTCTGCTCGGCGACCGTGCGCAGGTGGGCGCGCCAGCGGTCGCCGTCGACGGTGAGGGTCAGTGTCATGAGCGGTTCACCCGCGCCGCTTCATGTAGAGGTCGAAGGCCTTGTAGAGCGGTGCGATGAGCGGCAGGTCCCACTCGCCGGCGTACTGCACCGCCTCGCCGCCGGTGCCGACCTTGAACTGGATCAGCCCCACGTGGGAGTCCTCGGCATCGAGGGTCGGGGTGATGCCGCGCAGGTCGTAGACGTCGCACCCCTCGGCCAGGGCGGTGCGGATCATCGCCCACTGGCAGGCGTTGGAGCCCCGCACCTCGCGCTTCTCGGTGGAGGAGGCGCCGTAGGAGTACCACGCGTGCGCACCGACGCGGACCAGGATGGTCGCGGCGACCAGGTCACCCTCGTGCCGGGCCAGGAACAGGCGGAACCGCTCGGGTGCCTCCGCGGTCATCGCCTCACGCATGACCTCGAAGTAGCGCAGCGGACGCGGTGTGAAGTGGTCGCGCTCGGCGGTGTGGACGTAGAGGTCGTGGAAGGCCTTGAGCTCCGCGGCGCCGTCGCCGCCGGAGGACACCGTGACCTCGACGCCCTCCTTGTCGGCCTTCTTGATGTTGCGCCGCCACAGCTGGTTCATCCCCTTGAGGACGTCGTCCTCGGTCTTGGCGGTCCCGTCGGCGTGTCGCAGCGGGATCGTGTAGACGTACTGCGGCTGCCCCGCTCCGAAACCGTCCTCGGGGCTCTGCAGCCGCCAGCCGAGGCTGCGCAGGGAGCTGACCACCCGCGCGCCCTCGGGGGAACGCGTGGCCGGCGGGACGTCGGCGAGGCGGCGTACCGACTCATCGGCGATGCCAGCCTTGACCTGGGCGGCGTCCCAGGTCGCGGTGGGCACCGGGGGGCCGATCCGGATGCCGAAGGCTCCCCGCTTGCGCAGGTACGCCGCCAGCGGCGCCAGCCACGCCTGCAGGTCGCCCGCGCTCCAGTCCAGCACGGGCCCCTCGGGCAGGTAGGCCAGGGTGAAGCGCTTGAGCTTCGGGACCGGCCGGTGGAGGACCAGCGCGGCGCCGACGATCTCGCCGTCTCGGACCCAGCCGAGCGACTCACCGCGCCACTCGGTCTTCACCTTCGCCCACGCGGGAGTCTGCAGGAAGCTCACCGAGCGGCGGGACGCCACGAAGGCCAGGTGTTCCTCGGGACTGATGGCGCGGACGACGAGGCTCACCCGGGAGAGGCTACCGGGGCCGGTGGCTCCGGCGACCAGCCGAGCAGGGGGCCGAGTCGGGTGGCCAGGTCGGTGAGGATCTGCGCGTAGTCGTCGTGGCCGAAGGTGAACGGCAGCGCGAAGGCGACCTCGTCCACCGGCTGGAAGCCGGCGTGGGCAGCCAGCTGCTCGGCCAGCTGCTCACTGGGCCCGACCAGGTCGGGGGCGAACAGCATCCGAGCGGGCCCCTGAGGCGCGCGGGTCCGCGGCAGCCTGGCCTCGGCGTAGGCCCGGTAGCGCTCGCGCTGCTGGCTGGTTGCGGAGTCGGTCGGGATGACGACCAGCCCCTGGGAGACCCGGGCCGCCTCCCCAGCGGGGTGGGCGGCGCGGAAGGCGTCGATGTGGCCGCGCTGGATCGCCGCGAAGTCGGTGACCTCGCCCTCGGCCTTCACCACGCTGCTCGTGAGCAGGTTGAGGCCCTGCTCGGCGGCCCAGACGACCGAGTCGAGCGAGCCGGCGCCGTACCAGACCCGGTCGGCGAGGCCGGGGGAGTGCGGCTCGATGCGCCGGGAGAAGGTCTCGATGCCGACCGTGCCCTCGAAGTCGGAGACCGGCTCGCCGCGCAGGCAGGCCAGCAGCCGCTCGACCCGGCGCTTGGAGAAGTCCTCCCGGTCGTGGCTGTCGGGGTAGAGGCTGGCCTTGAAGTGCTCGTAGTTCATCGGGGTCCCGACGCTCACGCCCGGGTTGATCCGGCCGGAGCCGGAGAGCACGTCGACGGTGGCGAGGTCCTCGGCCAGCCGGAACGGGTTCTCCAGGCCGAGCGGGGTCACTGCGGTGCCGAGCTCGATGCGGCTGGTGCGCTGGGTGGCCGCGGCCATCACCGCCACCGGCGAGGAGATGCCGTGCTGCAGGTGGCGGTGGCGCAGCCACGCGGAGTCGAAGCCGAGCTGTTCGCCGAGCTCGATCAGCCGCAGCGTGCTCTCGTGGCCCGCAGCGGGGTGGTCGGGGTCGAAGAGGCCGATGGTGAGGAACCCGAGCCGGCGCAGCGGTCGGTTCACCGCCGGTCCTCCGGGTCCGTCCGGTCGCCGTGCGCACCTGTCCGGATCGCCCTCATGCGCCCAGCCTAGGGAGGCTGGGAGCACCGGGACAGCGGCTACGGGGTCGGGGTGACCTCTTCACCCAGCGTCTGGTTGTCCCAGCCGGTCTCGCCCCGCTCCAAGTCGTCCTGGAGTCCGTGCAGGATGTCGCGGGACCACTGGTCGCTCTCCGCCACGTAGCCCGCCCCGATGGCCAGAAGCTTGCCGGCCTCGACGAGCTCCCTGGCCGACCCGCTGGTGATGTTGTCGAACTCCTCCAGCACGTCGTACCACTGCGGGTAGGCGCCGGAGTTGCCCAGGCCGATCATGTTGTCGCGCTGCCAGATGCCGGGGCGGTTGGCCGCTTGCAGGTCCTCGGCGGCGCGCAGCATGTAGGCCGCGATGGTCGGGACCGTCTGGTAGCCGATCCGCTGGAGGTACTCGGTGTGCTGGCTCAGCGGGCGGGCCTCGGCCAGGTCGACGTCGATGCCGTTCTTGGGGTGGATGTGGAACTGGCTGGCGGCGTTGCCGGACATGTAGTCGAGCAGCCCGGACAGCGAGGTGTAGGCGAGCTCGTACTCCTGCTCGTAGACCTTCTTCTCGAGCTTCTCGATCGCCTCGCACATGCTCTGGT
The DNA here is from genome assembly GCA_031177735.1 of Nocardioides sp. GTDB lineage: Bacteria > Actinomycetota > Actinomycetes > Propionibacteriales > Nocardioidaceae > Nocardioides. Next base: position 2,054 of record JAPSKJ010000188.1, on the reverse strand, counting down.
AGACCTCGTCGCAGGTGTAGCCGCTCAGCTGGACCGACGAGTTCGGCTTGCTCTCGGGCACGAGCGTGCCGACCACGTCGAGCGTCGCCTGTCCGATGTCGATCGCCTTGGAGATCGGCGCCGGCGCGAAGGAGCCGATGAGGTCGGCGAACGCCTTGACGGTCTCCAGGTCGATCGAGTCGCCACCGGCGCCACCGGGCCGCATGGCGTCCTTGGCGGCTTCAGCGATCGCCATGATGTCCTTGCGTGCGCCGCGCCAGGTGCGCTGCTCGGCGAGGAGGGCCACCCCGAGCAGGATCGCCGCCTGCGCCTGGTTGGCCATCACGCCGCGGATCCGGTCGGGGCCGTAGCCCTGGCGGAAGGCGAAGACGAGCAGCCCGTCGTCGGCCCCAGCGGTCTGGCCACCGATGAAGGCGTCCATCGTGCCGAGGTTGGTGTCGAGGTCGACCGAGGTGTACGCCGAGCTGAAGTCGCCCTCGGTGTCGTTGCCGCCGCCGTCGGTCGGCAACGGCATCAGCTCGCTGACAGCGGCGCGCACCCGCTCGATCGGGCCCTCGAAGTCGGCCGGGTCCGGGATGGTGTCCCAGCCCTGGAAGGCGGTGTCGATCCGTTCGATCCACGGTGAGTAGATCGACTCCCACGGGTCGATCTCGTAGATCGTGTAGGGCTGACCCATCGCGTCGTAGTCGTCGCCGACCTTGGTGATGCCCGGCGGGAAGCCGGCGGAGGCGCTGAGGAGGGGCGCACGCCACTTCAGCTGGACGGTGCCGGTCGGGCCGTCCACCGGCGGGAGGGTGCCCTCCCAGCCGGCGCCGTGGAAGCCCTCCGAGGAGCTGCCGTCCCACTGGTAGTCCCAGTAGAGGACCGTCTGGATCGCCTTGTGGGCGATCTCCTTCTTCAGCTGGGTGAGCGCGGACACGCTGTAGTCGGCCATGGGCGGCATCTCCTGCGAGGTCGGGGCAGTCGCGAGCCTTCCCCGGTTGAGCCGTCCAGAAACAGGTGACGGTCAGGAAAAAAGCCCGGGGAGCCGGAGCGACCACGTGCCGCGTGGCGCGCCTCAGATGCGCTCGCGCAGCCAGCTCATGTCGGCGGAGTGCTCGGCAGCGCCTCCCGGGGTCTCCAGCACGACCGGCGCGCCGGCATCCCGCACGACCCCCGCGAGCAGGTCGGGGTCGATGCGGCCCGCCCCGCAGCTGGCGTGACGGTCGGCGCCGGAGTCGAAGTCGTCACGGCTGTCGTTGCAGTGCACCAGGTCGATCCGGCCGGTGATCCTGCGGACGTCGTCGACCACCGTCTCGAGCGGGTTGCCACCGGCGTGCGCGTGGCAGGTGTCGAGGCAGAAGCCCACCATGTCGGCACCCTCGGCGCTGGCGATCGCGTCCCAGACCCCGGCGATGCGGTCGAGGTAGCGCGTCATCGCGTTGTCGCCGCCCGCGGTGTTCTCGATCAGCAGCGGGATCTTGAGGTCGGTCGCCTCGACTGCCTTGCGCCAGTTGTCGAAGCCGACGGCCGGATCGTCGGAGGCGTTGACGTGGCCACCGTGGACGATGAGCCCCTTGGCGCCGATGGAGGCGGCGGCGTCGATGTGCTGCTGGAGCAGCTTGCGGCTGGGGATGCGGATCCGGTTGTTGGTGGTGGCGACGTTGACGATGTAGGGCGCGTGCACGTAGAGATCCACCCCTGCGTCGGCAGCGTCCGCCCGCAGGGCATCGGCGCCGCCGGCGTACCGGATCTCGGGGCCCTTGTAGCTCTGCGGGTCGCCGAGGAAGAACTGCACCAGCGGAGCGTTGCGGGCGTGCGCCTCGGCGATCGGGTCGGTCTGGTCGACGTGGGCACCGATCCGGATTCCGCTCATGCGGGTCAGCCTAGGCGTGCCCGCCGACACCCCGACGTGCTGCCCGGGGGCCTCACCCGGGCAGGTCGTAGGCCTCGAGCGCGTCCTCCGTGATCCGGATCAGCCGGCCACCCGCGACGGCGGCGCCGCGGGTGGTGGCGTCGGACTCGATCCGGGCGAGCACGCGCTGCTGCTCCGGCGCGGCGGCGGGGTGCGCCTG
>JAPSKJ010000187.1 GCA_031177735.1 Nocardioides sp. | reverse complement strand
GCGTGAAGGTGATCCGCGTGGAGACCACCGCCGAGCTGCGCGAGGCCGTGCTGAGCGCTGCCTCGGGCGCCGACGCGGTCGTGATGGCAGCCGCGCCCGCCGACTTCCGGCCCACGGCGGTCAGCGACGCCAAGATCAAGAAGGCCGACGACGGCTCCGCGCCGAGTGTCGAGCTGGTCCAGAACCCCGACATCCTCCACGAGATCAGCGTCCACCGGGCCCGTCCCGACTCCGTCGTGGTCGGGTTCGCCGCCGAGACCGGTGATGCCACCGGGTCCGTCCTCGACCTGGCCCGCGCCAAGCTCGCCCGCAAGGGCTGCGACCTGCTGGTGGTCAACGACGTCAGCGGGGGAGCGGTCTTCGGCAGCCCCGACAACGAGGCCGTCATCCTCGGCGCCGACGGCACCACCGTCGAGGTGCCCCGCGGGGCCAAGGCGGTCCTCGCGCACGCCATCTGGGACCAGGTCGCCGCGCGGATGAGCGGCCGTTAAGGTTCTCGGGATTCCATCCACAGCAGCGAACGGGAGAGCAACCACGTGACCGGACGTCTTTTCACGTCGGAGTCGGTGACCGAGGGTCACCCCGACAAGATCGCCGACCAGATCAGCGACACGGTCCTCGACTACCTCCTCGAGCACGACCCGAAGAGCCGGGTCGCGGTGGAGACGCTGCTGACCACCGGCCTCGTCGTCGTCGCCGGTGAGGTCACCACCGAGGCCTACGCCCCCGTCGCCCAGCTGGTGCGCCAGAAGGTCCTGGAGATCGGCTACGACTCCTCCGACAAGGGCTTCGACGGCAACTCCTGCGGCGTCCAGGTCGCCATCGGCGCCCAGTCGCCCGACATCGCCCAGGGTGTCGACGACGCCTTCGAGGAGCGGGTCGACCACTCGATCGACGAGCTCGACCGGCAGGGTGCCGGCGACCAGGGCCTGATGTTCGGCTACGCCTGCGACGACACCCCCGAGCTGTTCCCGCTGCCGATCAAGATCGCCCAGACCCTCGCCGAGCGGCTCACCGAGGTGCGCAAGAACGGCACGCTCGACTACCTCCGCCCCGACGGCAAGACGCAGGTCACCATCGAGTACGACGCCGACAACCGTCCGGTCCGTGTCGACGCCGTCGTGCTGTCCACCCAGCACGCCGAGGACATCGACCTCGAGAACACCCTCCACCCCGACATCAAGAAGCACGTCATCGACCCGGTCCTCGAGCAGTTCAAGGACAGCGTGCCGTCCGACGACTACAAGCTCTACATCAACCCGACCGGCCGCTTCGTGGTCGGCGGCCCGATGGGCGACGCCGGTCTGACCGGCCGCAAGATCATCGTCGACACCTACGGTGGCATGGCCCGCCACGGTGGCGGCGCCTTCTCCGGCAAGGACCCCTCCAAGGTCGACCGCTCGGCCGCCTACGCCATGCGCTGGGTCGCCAAGAACGTCGTCGCCGCGGGCCTGGCCCGCCGCTGCGAGGCCCAGGTCGCCTACGCCATCGGCAAGGCGCACCCGGTGGGTGTGTTCATCGAGACCTTCGGCACCGAGACGGTGCCGGTCGAGCGGATCCAGGCCGCCGTCCTCGAGGTCTTCGACCTCCGCCCGGCCGCGATCATCCGCGACCTCGACCTGCTCCGTCCGATCTATGCCAAGACCGCGGCGTACGGCCACTTCGGTCGCGAGCTGCCCGAGTTCACCTGGGAGCGCACCGACCGCGCGGAGCAGCTCCGCGCCGTCGCGGGCGCCTGACCCGCACCGAGTCGCCCGGTCGCGCCGGGCACAGCACGCGAGAGCGCTCCTCCACCCGGTCCGCCGGTTGTGGAGGGGCGCTCTGCGCTGTCCGTCCCGGCTGGTAGAACTGCGCGCATGAACTCCACCCCACGGCGTTCTGCGAGCGGCTCGGTGCGCTCGCAGGCGGGCACGACGCCGCGGGCACCCCGAGCCGGCACGCCCCCCGAGGAGCCGGCGCTGGAGCTCCCCGGGCTCGTCCGCGACAAGGTCGCGGAGGGGCGCGCGAAGGCCAAGGCCACCCGGGCCCGGCAGGCCGCCGAGGCCGAGATCACCGACGTCGACCCGGTCGCCCGGGTGCTCGTCGACGTGCCGCTGGCCCACCTCGACCGGCCCTTCGACTACAGCGTGCCGGTGGCCATGGCCGAGTCGGCGCGGCCGGGCGTGCGGGTCAAGGTGCGCTTCGCCGGTCAGGACGTCGACGGCTTCGTGGTGGAGCGGGCGGCCGCCTCCGACCATGGCGGGCGGCTCACCCCGCTGCGCCGCGTGATCAGCCCCGAGCCGGTGCTCACCCCGGCGGTGGCGGCGCTGACCGCCGACGTCGCCGAGCGGTACGCCGGCAGCCGGGCCGACGTGCTTCGGCTGGCCGTGCCGCCGCGACACGCCACGGTCGAGAAGGCGCCGAGCCCGGCGGCACCGCCGGTGCACCTCGACCCGGCCGCCGCCGAGACCGCGTGGGCGGGTCACGAGCCGGCGGCGGCGTACCTCCGCCACCTCGCGGCAGGCGGGGCCCCGCGTGCGGTGTGGCACGCCGCGCCCGGCACCGACTGGCCGCATCTGCTCGCCCACGCGGCGGCGGTGGCGCTCGGCAGCGGCCGCGGCGCCCTGCTCTGCGTGCCCGACGGCAAGGACGTCGCCCGGCTCGACCGCGCGCTCACCGACGTCCTCGGTCCGGACCAGCACGTCACCCTGACCGCGGGTTCGGGGCCGGCGTTGCGCTACCGCGACTTCCTCACGATCAGCCGCGGCGCGCGGCGGGTGGTGGTCGGCACCCGGGCAGCGGTCTTCGCGCCGGTGCACGACCTCGGCTTGGTGGCGCTCTGGGACGACGGCGACGACCTGCACGCCGAGCCACGGGCTCCCTACCCCCACGCGCGCGAGACGCTGCTGCTGCGCGCCGAGCGGGAGGGCGCCGCCGCGCTGGTGGGTGGCTTCGGCCGCACCGTCGAGGCCGATCAGCTGCTCCGCGCGGGCTGGGCCCAGGAGATGACGCCGACCCGTGAGCTGCGCCGCGCCCGGGTGACCGTGACGATCGCGGGCGCCAGCGACGTCGAGCTCGAGCGCGACCCGCTCGCCCGGGCGTCGCGGATGCCTCGCGCGGTGCACGAGGCCGTGCGCGCCGCGCTGACCGAGGGTCCCGTGCTGGTGCAGACCCCGCGGCGGGGCTACCTCGCAGCGCTGGCGTGCGACCGCTGTCGCACCCCCGCACGCTGTCCGGTCTGCACGGGTCCGCTGCGGCTCACCGGGCCGACCACGCTCCCGGCCTGCGGGTGGTGCGGCACCGCCGCCGATCCCTGGGCGTGCCCCACCTGTGCGGGCCGCGGCCTGCGCGCCCCGGTGATCGGCGACGCGCGCACCGCCGAGGAGATCGGCCGCGCCTTCCCCGGCACCCGGGTCGTCGCCTCCTCCGGTGACCGGGTCCTCGAGACGATCCCCGCCGGACCCTCGGTCGTCGTCGCCACCCCGGGCGCCGAGCCGGTGGCACCGCAGGGCTACGCCGCGGTCGTGCTGCTCGACACCTGGTTGCTGCTCGCGCGCACCGACCTGCGCACCGAGGAGGAGGCGCTGCGCCGGTGGAGCAACGCCGTCGGGCTCGCCCGCCCGGGTGGACGAGCGGTCGTGGTCGGCGATCCGGCCGAGCCGGCGCTGCAGGCGCTGGTCCGCTGGGACCAGCCCGGATTCGCCCGGCGCGAGGCGGCCGCCCGGCAGGAGGTCCACCTGCCGCCGGCCGTGCGGCTGGCCACCGTCACCGGCGATCCGGGCGCGGTCGACGACGCGCTCACCCTGCTGGCGCTGCCCGAGCCGGTCGAGGTGCTCGGCCCGGTGGCCGCCGAGGGCGCCCGCGAGGAGGATGACGCCGAGGTGCGGGTGGTCATCCGCGTCCCCCGCGCGCAGGGTCCGGCGCTCTCCCGCGCCCTCGGCGAGCTCCAGCGGATCCGGTCGGCGCGCAAGCTCGACCCCGTCCGCGTCCAGGTCGACCCGCCGACTCTCTAGACTGAACGACGGTCTTGACGCACCCGCCCGTCCGTGCGGGCACTCGACCACCGACCTGATGTGAGGAGCCACGTGGCCATCCAGCCGATCCGCCTCTTCGGCGACCCGGTCCTGCGCCGGAGAGCCGTCGACGTCGTCGACTTCGACCGCGAGCTGCGCAAGCTCGTCCAGGACCTCACCGACACCATGCTCGACGCGCCGGGGGCCGGGCTGGCCGCGCCGCAGATCGGCGTGGGCCTGCGCGTGTTCACCTGGTACGTCGACGGCGAGGTCGGCCACCTGGTCAACCCCTCCCTCGACCTCTCCGAGGAGGTCCAGGACGGCGACGAGGGCTGCCTCTCGCTGCCCGGCCTGGCCTACGACTGCCGCCGCGCCCGCTCCGTGGTCGCCCGGGGCTTCGACATGCACGGTGAGCCGGTCCTCATCGAGGGCTCGGACCTCCTCGCCCGTGCCATCCAGCACGAGACCGACCACCTCGACGGTGTGCTGTTCATCGACCGGCTCGACCCGGAGACCCGCAAGGCGGCGATGCGGGAGATCCGCCAGTCGGAGTGGTTCGGACTGGAGAAGCCGGTCGTCAAGGTCAGCCCCCACCGCACCAACGGGCTCGCGATCTGATGCGGGTCGTCTTCGCCGGCACTCCGGAGGTCGCGGTCCCCTCCCTCGAGGCCATCGCGTCCTCGGGCCACCAGCTGGTGGGTGTGGTGACCCGCCCCGACGCCCCGGCCGGCCGGGGCCGCAAGCTCGTCGCCAGTCCAGTGGCCCAGCGCGCCGAGGAGCTCGGCGTGCCGGTCCTGAAGCCCGACCACCCGCGCGACCCCGACTTCCAGGCGCAGCTGCGCGAGCTGGCCCCCGACTGCTGCCCGGTCGTCGCCTATGGTGCGCTGCTGCCGGAGTCGGCGCTGGCGATCCCGGCGCACGGCTGGGTCAACCTGCACTTCTCGATCCTGCCGGCCTGGCGCGGTGCCGCACCGGTGCAGCACGCCATCTGGGCCGGTGACGAGGTCACCGGCGCCACCACCTTCCGCATCGTCAAGGCGATGGACGCCGGCCCCGTCTTCGGCGTGATGACCGAGACCATCCGGCCCACCGACACGGCCGGTGACCTCCTCGGCCGGCTCGCCGACGGCGGCGCCGGCCTGCTGGTCACCACCCTCGACGGCATCGAGGACGGCTCGCTGGAGGCCCGCGAGCAGCC
>JAPSKJ010000186.1 GCA_031177735.1 Nocardioides sp. | reverse complement strand
CCGGCGACACCGGCCGCGGAGACGACCGCGGCGAGCGCACCCGCGCGGGGTGCTGCGAGCACGACGGCGGCCACCGGTCCGGCGGTGACAAGGGCGATCAGGCCGAGCGGCCGGCGGGTGCGGCCGGCGTCGGGCCGTCGGCGCGCGGGCAGCACGACGGCGACGGCCAGCCCGGCGCACGCGGCGGCCAGCAGTGCAGCGACCGGGCTCACGGCGCCTCCAGCAGCACCGCCAGCCGCTCGGCGCCCGGCCCCTCCCGGACCGAGCCGAGGGCATCGACCGCGACCGCGATCTCCATGGTGACCAGCCCGGTGTCCGAGCGCCGCGGCACGGCGACCTGGACCAGCCGGCGCCGCCCGTCGCGGCCGCGGGCCAGGTGCAGCACCAGGCCGACCCCTGCGGCGAGCTGGCTGTGCGCCGCCTCCCGGTCGAGCCCGGCGGCCAGCGCGAGGGCCTCGACCCGCGCCGGCACGTCGCGGGCGGAGTTGGCGTGGAGCGTGCCGCATCCGCCTTCGTGGCCGGTGTTGAGCGCGGCGAGCAGGTCGACGACCTCGGCGCCGCGCACCTCCCCCACCACCAGCCGGTCAGGGCGCATCCGCAGCGCTTGGCGCACCAGCGTGTGCAGCTCGATCGCACCGGCACCCTCGATGTTGGCCGGCCGCCCCTCGAGGCCGACCACGTGCGGGTGGTCGGGCCGCAGCTCGGAGGCGTCCTCGACCAGGACGAGCCGCTCCTGCGGCGGCGCCAGCGAGAGCAGAGCGCTCAGCAGCGTGGTCTTGCCCGAGCCCGTCCCGCCGCTGACGAGGAAAGCCACCCGGGCCGCGACGATCGCCCGCAGCAGCGGCTCCACCCGGTCGACCACCGTGCCCGCCGCGACGAGCTGGGGCAGTGTGAAGGCCCGGCGTGAGGGCACCCGCAGCGAGATCGAGGTGCCGGGCCGCGCCACCGGAGCCAGCACGGCGTGGAAGCGGGTGCCGTCGGCGAGCCGGAGGTCGGCGTACGGCGCCGCGTCATCGAGCCTGCGCCCGCCCGCGGCCGCCAGCCGCTGCGCCAGGCGACGCACGGCGAGGTCGTCGGGGAAGCGCACCGGGGCGGGCTCCAGACCCTGACCGCGGTCGAGGTAGACCTGGTCGGGGCCGTTGACCAGCACGTCGGTCACGCCGGGCGTGCGCAGCAGGGGCTCCAGCGGACCGGCGCCGAGGACGTCGCGGCGCAGGGTCTCGAAGACGCTGAGCACCGTTGCGTCGCCGACCGGGCGGCCCGCCGCGCGCAGCGCCTCGGCAACGCGGTGCGGCGTGAGGTCGCCGGGAGTGCGCGCGAGCCACTCGCGGACCGTGTCGACCGCCTCCGCGGCGAGGTCGGCGAGGTCGGCACCGGTCATGCCGCGGCCGCCGGACGCGCACCGAGCCGACCGAGCACCTCACCCGCCGCCCGGGCGAGCGGTCCCCGCCGGCCACGCACCGGGCCCAGACCGAGCTCGATCGACTCGCTCAGCCCACGCTGGTCGGCCATCGTCAGCAGCACCGGCAGCCCCACCGCCCGCGCCACGGCATCCGGATCGGCACACGGGCCGCGCACCACCAGCCGCGCCCGGGCCGGGTCGGGCAGTCCGGCGACCACCCGGCGCGCAGCGGAGAGCCCGGTGAGCGTGTCGGTGACGACGACGAGGACCAGGTCGCAGCGGGGCGCCAGCTCCTCGGAGACCTCGTCGGGCCGGCGGGGCAGGTCGAGTGCCACCAGGTCGTGGCCGCGCCGGGCGGCCGAGAGCGCCTCACGCGCGGCAGCGGGCGGGACCTGCCGCGGCTCCCCGGGGGACCAGGTGAGCACCGCGAGCGTCCCGGCGCGCGGCAGCGCCTGGCGCAGCTCGCGGGCGCTGAGCCGCCCGGTGGTGTGCGCGAGGTCGTTCCACCGCACGCCGGGCCGCTCCTCCAGGCCGAGCGTCCGGTCGGCGCCGGGGCCGAGCGGGTCCACGTCGACCAGCACGCTGGTGCCCTGCCGCGAGGCGACCTGGGCCAGCGCCGCCGCGAAGGTCGTCGCACCCGCTCCGCCGCAGCCGCCGATCACTCCGACGGCCAGGCCGCGCACCGCACGCTCCTCGCCCAGGTCGGTCAGCAGCTCGGTGACCCGGTCACCGTGCCGCGGCAGCTCCACGACGCTCTCCGCGCCGACCGCCACGGCGGGCCGGAAGACCTGGTCGGGCACGCTGCCCCACGCCACCACGTGCACGCCACGGCGCCGGGCCGGCGCGATCACCGCCAGGTCGGTGACCAGGTCGGCTCCGACGAGCACCAGCGCAGCGCCCGCCCAGCCGCGCAGCGCGGCGGCAGGGTCCCGCGCGGACTCGCAGGTGGCGCCGGCGGCGGCCGCCAGGCGCTGCAGCTCGTCGTGGAGGCCGGGGTCAGCGGTGATCAGCAGTGCTCGAGTCATGTCCCGCAGCGTGCCCAGCGGCGCCCCCAGCGCTCACCAGCGCGCGCCCCACCGTGTGGAAGCACGGGTCCGCAACGGCCCTGTGGAGGAAAACCGGCCCCGGCAGGCCGCCACGATCCTTACCATGGGAACCATGGCTAGCGGCCGGCAAGCGGCGTTCTTCGACCTCGACAAGACCATCATCGCGAAGTCGAGCACGCTCGCCTTCACCAAGCCGTTCCAGGCCGGTGGGCTGATCTCCCGCAAGGCGCTGCTGCGCTCGGTCTACTCCCAGTTCGTGTACGTCGTCGGCGGCGCCGACCACGACCAGATGGAGAAGATGCGGCGGTTCATGTCCGAGCTCGTCGCCGGCTGGGACGTCGCCACCGTGCGCGAGATCGTCGCCGACACGCTGCACAACATCGTCGACCCGCTGGTCTACGACGAGGCCGTCCAGCTCATCGAGGAGCACAAGGCGGCCGGCCGCGACGTCGTCATCGTCTCCACCAGCGGCAGCGAGGTGGTCGAGCCGATCGGCGAGATGCTCGGCGCCGACCGGGTGGTGGCGACGCGGATGAACGTGGACGACGAGGGCCGCTACACCGGCGAGATCGCCTACTACGCCTACGCCGAGGAGAAGGCCCGCGCGGTGCGCGCCCTGGCCGAGGAGGCCGGCTACGACCTCGCCGAGTGCTACGCCTACAGCGACTCCGCCACCGACGTGCCGATGCTCGAGGCGGTCGGGCACGCGTTCGCCGTGAACCCCGACAAGGAGCTGCGCCGTGCCGCGACGACCAACGGCTGGCCGATCCTGGTCTTCACCAAGCCGGTCGCGCTGCGCAGCCGGGTGCCCATCCCACCGCCCGGGCCGACGCTCGCGGCTCTCGCCGTCGGTGGCGCGGCGGTCGTCGGCGGGGTTCTCTGGGCCTCCACGAGACGGCGCCGGATCGGCGCCTGAGCCACCTCCCGGCGCGCGCGGATCATCCTCCACAAACCACCGAAGTCAACCCTTGAACGCCTCCCCGAAGGGGCGTAGAACGGGGTGTAGAACTTCACAGACGTACACGCGATCGGGGTACCCACGCGGCGATCTGCCCTTTCTTCAGGGCGCTGGCTACTGGGGAGATAACCCGGAGGCAGCACTCATTGATGCACGCCTGATAGCCCCGTATCGCGTGTCAGCGGTGGCATCCGGATTCGCTTGAGAACCGGGTGCCACCTGCATGTCCAGAGCGTTAGCGCCCGGGTGGCTGGGCGATCACCTGCCGGACCAGGTCGACACCGGGCCGGTAGGCGAGATGGGCAGCGGTGGGCGCCTCGAGCACGACGAGGTCCGCACGCGCCCCGACGCCCAGGTGCCCGACGTCGGTCCGGCGCAGCGAGCGTGCCCCGCCCTGGGTGGCCGCCCGCACCGCCTCCCGCGCAGTCATCCCCATCTCCCGCACCGCCAGGGCGAGGCAGAACGCCATCGAGCTGGTGTAGCTGGTGCCCGGGTTGCAGTCGGTCGCGAGCGCCACGGTCACACCGGCGTCCAGCAGCCGGCGCGCATCGGGATAGGGGTGTCGGGTGGAGAACTCCGCCCCGGGCAGCAGACCCGCCACGACACCGGACGAGGCGAGCGCGTCCACGTCGGCGTCGGTCAGGAACGTGCAGTGGTCGGCCGCCGCCGCGCCCACCTCGCACGCCACCTGCACACCGGGGCCGTGCCCCAGCTGGTTGGCGTGCACCCGCGGCACCAGGCCGCGGGCCGCTCCCGCGCTCAGCACCGCCCGCGCCTCGTCGGCGCCGAAGGCACCCTCCTCGCAGAAGACGTCGATCCACCGTGCGTGCGGCACGCACGCCTCCAGCATCTCTCCGGTCACCAGCGCGACGTAGTCCTCCACGCGCGCGCCCTCGGGCACCACGTGGGCCCCGAGGAAGGTCGTCTCCGCGGTGTGCCGGCGCGCGATCCGCAGACTGCGCTCCTCGTCGGCGACGCTCAACCCGTAGCCGCTCTTGATCTCCACCGTCGTCGTGCCCGAGCGGCGCATCTCGCGCAGCAGCCGGACGACGCCTGCCTCCAGCACCTCGTCACCCGCGGCGCGGGTGGCCGCGACGGTCGTGCGGATGCCGCCGGCGGCGTACTCCGCACCGGACATCCGCGCTTCGAACTCCGCGACCCGGTCACCGGCGAAGACCAGGTGCGTGTGCGCGTCGACGAAGCCGGGGAGAACGGCGGCGCCCGCCACGTCGAGTCGCTCGTCGGCCGCGGGCGCGTCCGCGGCGTCCCCCAGCCAGGCGACCACGCCGTCGTCGACGACGAGCGCGGCGTCGTGCCGCACGTCGCGGTCGGGCTCCCAGGTGGTCAGCTCACCGATGCCGGTGACCAGCAGACTCATCAGGGCTCCTCCACGCGTCGCCACACCGCGTCCACGACGCGGGCGAGGTCGTCGGCGACGTCTGCCGGGTCCGGCCCGTCCTCGAGGAGTACGTCGGCGGCCGCCGCCGCCCAGATCGGCTCGGTGGCCCCGGCCAGCCGCGGGGAGCGGGGCGCGAGGGCGATGGTCAGGTCGTCGGCGAACCCCAGTGAGGCGTGCCCGTGGGAGGTGCCGGCCCGCCACAGCTGTGAGGCGGTCCAGGCGTCGCGCACGCCGGAGCGGAGCCGCTCGTGCATCGCCAACGCCCGCGCCTCGGCGAAGGGGTCGATCACGGTGTGGGAGTCCGATCCCAGGGTGATCCGGGCGCCCGCGTCGCGCAGCGCGATGCTGGGTCCGATGCCGTCGGCGAGCTCGGCCTCGGTGGTCGGGCAGAAGCACAC
>JAPSKJ010000185.1 GCA_031177735.1 Nocardioides sp. | reverse complement strand
GGGAGAAGCTGCCGATGTGGAAGCGGGCGCGAGGCTCCGCCACGAAGGTCCCGCGCGGCGGTCGGCGGTAGACGTGACCCTCCTGCTCCAACAACGTCAGCGCCTGTCGTGCGGTCATCCGGCTGACACCGAACTGCTCGCTGAGCTCGCGCTCGGAGGCGAGCAGCGTGTGCGGTGCCAGCTGCTGCCCGAGGATCTGCTCCCTCAGTGCAGTGGCGATCCCGATGTAGCGCGGGGAGACGGCACGGGTCGTGGTCACACGGTCACGTTACGGGAGCGAAACCACTTGGTCTATACCAGCCCCGAGCAGCCGCGGAACACCCGTTGACAAACCGCGAACGCGGCCCGAGGGTTGTGGACCAGACCGCACGGTATAGACCAAGGAGCCTGGGATGAGCCAACCGCCGGGAAGACGAAGTGGCGACAGCGAACGGCTGTCGAGCTTCGGATATGAGCAGGTCCTCGAGCGGCGCACCGGGCGGTTCGCCTCGTTCGCCGTCGCCTTCGCGTTCGTCTCGATCGCGACCGGCATCTTCACCACCTACGGGGCCGTGCTGAACTCCTCGGGTCCGATCGGCATCTGGACCTGGCCGATCGCGGTCGTCGGCCAGCTCGCCGTCGCGGTGGTGCTCGGCCTGCTGGCCTCGCGGATCCCGGTGACCGGCTACGCCTACCAGTGGATGTCGCGGCTCGCGAACCCCGTGCTCGGCTGGATCATGGGCTGGGTCTCGTTCATGTTCCTCGCCGTCGTGGTCGTCGCCGTCGACTACACGGTCGCCTCGACGGTGCTGCCGGCGCTGCTGAGCTACGAGGCGACGGCTTCGATCTCCTGGGCGATCACTGCGGCGATCATCCTCGGCCAGGGCCTGCTCGTCGGGGGATCGACCCGCTGGGCGGAGCGCGTCAACAACGCCGCCGTCTCCGCCGAGCTCGTCGGCATGGTGCTCCTCACCGTGCTGCTCCTCGTGGTCGCCGCTGTGCGGGGTCGCATGGACGCCGGCAATCTCTTCGATCGTGGCGCCATCCCCGCGGAGGGCTTCTGGAGCTTCGGCGACCTGACCTCGGCGGGCCCGTGGATGCTCGGCTTCCTGCTCGGGGCCTTCACCATCGTCGGCTTCGAGTCGGCAGCGAACCTCGCGGAGGAGACCAACGACCCCGAGCGGGTGGTGCCACGAGCGATGTGCCTCGCGGTGCTGGCCTCGGGTGTGCTCGGCTTCCTCTTCATCGTGGCGGTCACCCTGGCCGCCGGCGACCCGGTCGAGCTGGCGGCCTCGGGCACTCCGATCGCCGACGTCATCCGAGACACGCTGGGCTCGGCGGTCAGCACGCTGCTGCTGCTCATGGTGGTGCTGGCGATCTTCGCGTGCGGCCTGGTGATCATGATGACCGGCGTGCGGCTGATCTGGGCGATGTCGCGCGACGAGCGGTTCCCCGGCTGGCAGCAGTGGAACCAGATCTCGCCGCGCTGGCACACCCCGGCGAAGGCGACGGTGCTCTACGTGGTGCTCGCCCAGGCGATCCTGGCCATCTTCTCCGGCTCCGAGGACGTCCTGTTCACCCTCTTCGGTGCGGCGACCCTGCTGCCGGCCATCATCTACGCCGCGACCGTGACTCTCTACCTGCTCAAGCGCCGGCAGCTGCCCGCCAACGGCAAGTTCGACGTCGGCCGGTGGGAGGCCCCGGTGCTGGTGGTGGCCGTGGTGTGGCTCGTCTTCGAGCTCGCCCTCTTCCGCGACGCCAGCTTCCGCGACGCCTGGCGCTACGTTCTCGTCATGGTCGCGATCGGCGCCGTCTACCTCGTCGCGCTGCTCGTGCGTCGTGGCCGTGGAGCGCTGACCATGCCGGACATGCAGAGCATCGACGCCGAGCTCGACCACGAGGGCGGGCTGGCCTGAGATGACGTTCATCCTGGCGATCGACCAGGGCACCTCGGGCACCAAGGCGATCGTCGTCGACGACGCCGGGTGCGTCAGGGCGCTCGCCGAGATCGCGCTGCATCCGCGCTACCTCGACGGCGGCGGGGTCGAGCAGGACCCTGAGGCCCTGCTCGACTCCGTCCTCGAGGCCGGTCGGCAGGCGGTGCAGCAGGCGGGCGTGCCGGTCGCCGCCGTCGCTCTCGCCAACCAGGGTGAGACGGTGCTGGCCTGGGACCGCGCGACCGGGCGGCCGCTCTCACCGGCGATCGTGTGGCAGGACCGGCGCGCGGAGGCGGTGTGCGCGCAGCGGCGGGATGCGGCCGACCGCGTCGCCGAGCTGACCGGGCTCGTCCTCGACCCCTACTTCTCGGCGCCGAAGATGCGCTGGCTGCGTGACCACGTCACCACCGCCGGCGTCGTCACCACCACCGACACCTGGCTGGTGCACCGGCTGTGCGGGGCGTTCGTCACCGACGCCTCGACTGCCAGCAGGTCGCTGCTCCTCGACATCGACACGATGGCATGGTCGCCGGAGCTGGTGGACCTCTTCGGGCTGGGCGAGGAGCCGCTCCCCGACATCGTCGCCAGCGACGAGGTGGTCGGCACGACGCGAGCCTTCGGCGGGGACATCCCGGTCACCGGGCTGATCGTCGACCAGCAGGCCGCGCTGCTCGCCGAGGCGTGCCTGGAGGCCGGGACGGCGAAGTGCACCTTCGGCACGGGTGCCTTCCTGCTCGCCCAGCTGGGCGAGCAGGCCGTCCGGTCGTCGGCGGGTCTGACCACGTCGGCCGCCTGGCGGCTGAGGGGCCGCACCGACTACTGCCTCGACGGTCAGGCCTACACCGCGGCCTCCGCGGTCCGATGGGCGATCGACCTGGGTCTGGTCGCCTCCGCCGACCAGCTCGACGCGGTCGCCGCGCCCGCCAGCGACGGCGTGCTGTGCGTGCCCGCGCTGGCCGGCCTCGCAGCGCCGTGGTGGGACCCCCACGCCACCGCGTCGCTGACCGGCATGACCCTCAGCTCGGGGCGCGGCCACGTGGTGCGCGCCCTGCTCGAGGGCATCGCCGCTCAGGTGGCCACGCTCACCCAGCTCGTCGCCGCGGACATGGGCCGGCCGCTCACCCGGTTGCGGGTGGACGGCGGACTCACCCGGTCACGGACCCTCATGCAGGCGCAGGCCGACCTGGCCCAGATCCCGGTCGACGTCTACCCCTCCTCCCACGCGACGCCGCTCGGAGCCGCCGCCTGCGCCCGCCTCGGGCTCGACCCGGGCCTCAGTGCGCACCAGGCGATCGGGTCGTGGACCCCTGAGCACACCTACGAGCCGACGTGGAGCGCCGACCAGGCGGCCGAGCACCTGGCCCGGTGGCAGGCGGCCGCTGCCCCCGCTCCCCACGCATCCCTCAGCCAGACCAAGGAGCACCACCCCCGGTGACCGACCACAGCCCCCTCGCGAACGTCGACTTCGCCGTCATCGGCGCCGGCATCGTCGGAGCCGCGATCGCCCGCGACCTCGCCGGCACACACCACTCCGTCGCGCTCATCGAAGCCCGAGACGACGTCGGCGACGGCACCAGCAAGGCCAACACCGCGATCCTGCACACCGGGTTCGACGCCACCCCCGGCACGCTCGAGTCGCGCCTGGTCGCCCGCGGCTACCACCTCCTCAGTGAGTACGCCGCCAGCACCGGCATCCCCGTCGAGCACACCGGCGCGCTGCTGGTCGCCTGGAGCGAGGAGGAGCGCGACGCCCTGCCGGGCCTGCAGGAGAAGGCGGTGCGCAACGGCTACTCCCGCTGCGAGCTCATCACCGCCGAAGAGGTCTATGCCCGCATCCCCGATCTGGGCCCCGGCGCGATGGCCGGGCTGACCGTCCCCGACGAGTCGATCATCTGCACCTGGACGACCAACCTCGCCCTCGCCACCGACGCGGTCCGCCGAGGGGCGCTGCTGCTGCGTGGCTGCCGCGTCGTCGGCGTACACGACGCGCCACCGGACGGGTCGACGAGCTCAGGCGGTCACGTGCTCGAGACCAGTCGCGGCGCGGTGGGCGCCCGCTGGGTCATCAACGCGGCGGGGCTGGGCGCCGACCAGATCGACCGCATGTTCGGCCACGACCGGTTCACGGTGACACCGCGCCGCGGTGAGCTGCTGGTCTTCGACAAGCTCGCCCGGTCCAAGGTGCCGCAGATCGTCCTGCCCGTCCCCAGCTCGCGTGGCAAAGGCGTGCTGGTCAGCCCGACGATCTACGGCAACGTCATGCTCGGGCCCACCTCGGAGAACCTGCAGGACCGCGCCGCGACGGGCACGTCGGAGGACGGCTTCGAGTTCCTGCTGGGCAAGGGCCGTCGTCTGATGCCGGGACTGCTGGAGGAGGAGGTGACCGCTGCCTACGCCGGCCTGCGCGCCGCCATCGACAGCTCGGACTACCTCATCGACCTCGACGACGCGCGGCACTACCTGCTCGTCGGGGGCATCCGTTCCACCGGCCTCACCGCCGGCCTGGCGATCGCCGAGCACGTCCACGGCCTGCTCGAGCAGGCCGACCTGGACCTCGCCGAGCGCGACGACCTCCCCGATCCACCTCGGATGCCCAACCTGGGCGAGGCGGGTGTGCGCCCCTACCAGGACGCCGCGCGCATCGAGTCCGACCCGGACTATGGCCGGATCGTCTGCTTCTGCGAGCGGGTCACCGCGGGCGAGATCCGCGACGCGCTCGCCTCCACCATCCCGCCCGCCGACCTCGACGGGCTGCGCCGCCGCACCCGCGTGATGAACGGTCGCTGCCAGGGGTTCTACTGCGGCGCCCACACCCGTGCGCTCCTGGAGGGAGACCGATGACCCAGCTGCCCGTGGAGAAGGTCCGGGTCGCGATCGTCGGCGGCGGGCCCGCCGGCCTGACCGCCGCGGCCGCCCTGGCTCCGGCCCTCGACGGCCAGGTCCTCGTCATCGAGCGGGAGGCCGAGACCGGCGGCATCCCGCGGCACAGTGACCACCTGGGCTACGGCATCCGCGACCTGCGCCGGTTCATCTCCGGGCCGGCCTACGCCCGCCGGTTGACGGCGACCGCACGAGACAGCGGCGCGCGCCTCGAGACGCAGGCCCAGGTCACCGGGTGGGACGGCGATCGCCGCCTGCTGATCACCTCGCCCCGCGGGCGGCGTGTGGTGGAGGCGGAGGCCGTCGTGCTGGCCACCGGTGCGCGGGAGCGCCCACGGCCCGCTCGCCTCGTCCCGGGTGACCGGCCGGACGGCGTCTACACGACCGGGCAGCTGCAGAACCTCGTCC
>JAPSKJ010000184.1 GCA_031177735.1 Nocardioides sp. | reverse complement strand
ACGCCGGTGACGTCGATGCCGCGCGCGGCGACGTCGGTGCAGACCAGCACCTGCACCTTGCCGTCGCGGAAGCGCTGCATGGTCTTCTCGCGGGCGATCTGCGCCATGTCGCCGTGCAGGGCGCCGGCGTTGAAACCGCGCTCGGTGAGGTCGTCGGCCACCCGCTGCGCCTGGCGCTTGGTGCGGGCGAAGACGACGACCTTGTCGACGTCGTTGGATCCGGTCAGGATCCGGCCGATCATCTCGGGCTTGTCGAGGTCGTGCGCCTGGTAGACGAACTGCGCGGTGGCCGGGACGGTGGCGTTCTCGTAGGAGGCCTCGGCCCGGATGTTCATCGGGTGACGCATGTGGGTGCGAGCCAGCGCCACGATCGCCGAGGGCATCGTGGCCGAGAACAGCATCGTCTGCCGGGTCTCGGGGGTGAGCTTGAGCAGCCGCTCCACGTCGGGGAGGAAGCCGAGGTCGAGCATCTCGTCGGCCTCGTCGAGCACGAGCGCGTGCACGTGGGAGAGGTCGAGGACCTTGCGGTTGGCCAGGTCGATGAGTCGGCCCGGCGTGCCGACGACGACGTCGACCCCGCTGCCGAGGGCCTCGATCTGCGTCTCGTAGCCCACGCCGCCGTAGACGGTGAGGACGCGCAGGCCGCGGTCCTCCGAGGCCATGGTGAGGTCGCTGGAGACCTGGAGCGCCAGCTCACGGGTCGGCGCCACGACGAGGGCCTGCGGCTTGCCCTGTGGGATCTCGGGGTAGTCGGGGTCCTTGGGGGAGACGCTGCGCTGGATCACCGGGATGCCGAAGGCCAGCGTCTTGCCGGTGCCGGTGCGCGCCTGGCCGATCAGGTCGGTGCCCATCAGGGCGACCGAGAGGGTCATCTCCTGGATGGCGAAGGGGGTGGTGATGCCGCGACGCTCGAGCGCGTCGCAGATCTCGGGGTGGACCCCGAGCTCGCGGAAGGTGGTCAGTGTTCTATCGCTTTCGTGAGGTCAGCCGGTCAGCCGAAGGGTTCTCTCGGTGCGGCGGACTCACGGGCCCCGGCGGTGGCCGAGGGGCGAGGACGGTCTGCCGCGCACATACGTGCCGGCCACTCCAGTGCGGCCAGCACTCCCGAGTCTATCGGTAGGGTGAGGGCGTGACTGCATCCGCGGAGCCGGTGGTGTTCGAGGACCCTGTCTACCGGGAGGCCGTGGTCGACCTGCTCGGCGCCATCGGCTACGGCGAGATCTCCGCCTTCGAGCGCCTGTGCGAGGACGCCAGGCTCGCCCCGACCTTGGAGGACAAGGTCGCGATCGCGACGATGGCCAGCGCCCAGCTGGTCAAGGTGGAACCGATCCGGGTGCGCATGGCCGACCTCGGCGCGGACCCGTTCGCGGTGATGGAGTCCTTCCGCGAGAAGTTCGACGAGTTCCACGCCCACACCGCGCCCGCCGACTGGTTCGAGGGCCTGGTGAAGGCCTACGTCGGCGACGGGCTCGCCAACGACTTCTACCGCGAGATCGCCGCCTACCTCGACGTGGAGACGCGCGACCTGGTGCTCTCCACGCTGGAGGACTCGGGTCACGCAGCCTTCGCGGTCGACCGGGTCCGGGCCGGCATCGCGGCCGACCACCGCCTCGGCGGCCGACTCGCGCTGTGGGGGCGCCGGCTGATGGGGGAGGCGCTCACCCAGGCACAGCGGGTCGTCGCCGAGCGCGACGCCCTCTCCGCGCTGCTCGCCGGCGGCGTCGACATGCCCGGCCTCGACCTGGCTGCGATCGGCCGGATGTTCACCCGGCTCACCGAGCGGCACGCCGCCCGGATGGCCGAGCTCGGCCTGGAGCACTGACCCCGGGGCCGCAGAGCCCCCGAAATCGCCTCGAGGCGCCACCGTGGGGTGACGCCTCGAGGGGTAGGCAGAACTTCTCGGAGCAGGTTCAGACCCGGCGGGACCGCCCGGTGAGCGTCGAGGCGATGACGACCAGCACGGCCGCGATCACGACCTGCCACAGGTGGCGCCACCAGTCGATCCCGTTGGTGGTGTCGGTCCAGTCGCCGCCGGGCTTGTCGGCGCCGAAGAGCGCGAAGTACAGGTAGCTGCCGATCAGCATGCCGCCGATACCGCACACCAGGGTCAGCCACAGCGGGATGTTGTCCTTGTCGCCCGGAGCGACGAGCTTGCCGAGCAGGCCGATGATCAGTCCGCCGATGAGCGTGGTGATGATGAACCAGACCATGTCGATCCTTCCCCGTGCTGGAGTTGGCCGGAGCAGGATGCTCCGTTGCCTCGATCATGTACCCGGAAACGCACTCCGCGAGGGAGGCACCGCCGCGCGCGGCGGTGGCGGATCGAGCAGGCCTCGCCCGATGCTCGCTCAGCTGCGGAAGCCGACCTGCCCCGTGGTCTCCTTGCCGATCTCCACGTAGGCCAGCTTCTCGGCCGGCACGATGACCCGGCGGCCACGGTGGTCGACGAGGGTGAGTACGCCGCCGTTCCCGACGGCGTCGGCGACCAGCTTCTCCACGGTCTCGGTGTTCTCGTCGGTGTCCACGACCAGCTCGCGCGCAGCGAACTGCACGCCGATCTTGACCTCCACGGCCTGCTCCTTCGTCTACTTTTTTCAGTGGTCTTCGGTCTTGGGGTACCCGCGGATGCCCCGCCAGGCCAGCCCGGCGACGAGCGCGGCCGCGTCGTGGCGGTCGAGCTCGCCCTCCTCGGCCAGCCAGAACCGCGCGCTGACCTGTGCCATTCCCACCAAGGAGACAGCCAGGAGGCGGGAGGCCTCGTCCGGCAGCCCGGTGTCCTCGTGGATGACCTCGGCGATCATCGCGGCGCAGTCCGTGGTGACCCGGTCGACCTGCTCGCGCACCGCGGGCTCGTTGGTCAGGTCGGACTCGAAGACGAGCCGGAACGCGCCGGTGTCGGCGGCGACGTACTCGTAGAAGGCCTCGATGGTGGCCGCCACGCGCATCTTGTTGTCGGTGGTGGAGGCCAGCGCCTTGCGGGTGTGGTCGATGATCTGGTCGCAGGAGGTGTCCAGCAGCGCGAGGTAGAGCTCCAGCTTGCCGGGGAAGTGCTGGTAGAGAACCGGCTTGGACACGCCGGCCCGCTCGGCGATGTCGTCCATCGCGGCGGCGTGGTAGCCCTGCGCGACGAACACCTCCAGTGCCGACTCCAGCAGCTGGGCACGCCGCTCGCGGCGCGGCATCCGGCCGCCACGCGGGCGGGACGTGTCGATGTCGTACTCCGCTGTCACGTGTCTGCTGCTCTCTCACTCCCGGGTGGACGCTGCGCGACCATCGTCGCAAGCGGCGAGCCTACTCCTCGGTACCCCGCGGCAGACGCATCAGGTCGGCGCGCAGGACGGTCCGAAGCGCGGGACTGTCGCCGGCGGCGTACCGCCGGTGGGGGACCATGGGGGAACCCGCACGGGCACCCCAGACGGGAACCCCAGAACGGGAGCCCGGATCGGGAACACCGTGAGGCATCCGGGTGTTGCCCGGGATGACCACCGACCGGCCGGACCAGCCGGAGCCTGACCGAAGGCCTGATAGAGGAGCGCGACGTGTCCTTCCCACCGCTCGTGGAGCCCGCTGACGAGCTCACCATCGACGAGGTGCGCCGTTACAGCCGCCACCTGATCATCCCCGACGTCGGGATGGCCGGGCAGAAGCGGCTGAAGAACGCCAAGGTGCTCGTGATCGGCGCGGGCGGCCTGGGCAGCCCGGCGCTGCTCTACCTGGCCGCCGCCGGCGTCGGCACGATCGGCATCGCGGAGTTCGACGAGGTCGACGAGTCGAACCTGCAGCGCCAGATCATCCACGGCCAGTCCGACGTCGGGAAGTCCAAGGCGCTCTCGGCCAAGGAGTCGATCGCCGAGGCGAACCCGTACGTCAACGTGGTCCTCCACGAGGAGCGGCTGGACAACGACAACGTCTTCGGTGTCTTCGAGGGCTACGACCTGATCATCGACGGCACGGACAACTTCGCGACCCGCTACATGGTCAACGACGCGGCGTACTTCCTGAAGATCCCCTACGTGTGGGGCTCGATCTACCGCTTCGACGGCCAGGCGTCGGTCTTCGCGCCGACGCTGTCGGAGGACGCGCCGTGCTACCGCTGCCTCTACCCCGAGCCGCCGCCGCCGGGCATGGTGCCCTCCTGCGCCGAGGGCGGTGTGCTGGGTGTGCTGTGCGCGAGCATCGGCTCCATCCAGGTCACCGAGGCCATCAAGCTGCTGACCGGTATCGGCGACCCGCTGGTCGGCAAGCTGATGATCTACGACGCGCTGGAGATGGAGTACCGCAAGCTCAAGGTCCGCAAGGACCCCAACTGCGCGCTGTGCGGGACCAACCCCACCGTCGACAGCCTGATCGACTACGAGGTCTTCTGCGGCGCGGTCTCCGACGAGGCCGCGGACGCCGCGGCCGGCTCGACCATCTCGGTGGTCCAGCTGGAGCACATGCTCAAGGAGCGCGAGGAGGGCGCCCGCGACTTCGTCCTGGTCGACGTGCGCGAGCCCAACGAGTACGAGATCAACAAGATCCCCGGCTCGGTGCTGATCCCCAAGGGTGAGTTCCTCAACGGCAACGCCCTCGGCCAGATCCAGCAGCTCACCGGTGACGGTGCCAAGCAGCTGGTGCTGCACTGCAAGAGCGGCGTGCGCTCGGCGGAGACGCTGGCCATCGCCAAGGGCGCCGGCTACAGCGACGCCGTCCACGTCGGTGGCGGCGTGGTCGCCTGGGTCAACCAGATCGACCCCTCGCAGCCGTCCTACTGATCCCTGGCCGCATCGACGAACCGCCCGTCCGGAGCTCTCCGGGCGGGCGGTTCGTGTCACAGCGGGCCGGTGGCGATCAGGCCTGGCTGATCCGCTTGTTGACCTCGCGGCTGACGAAGTCGGGCACCACGCTGGCGGTGGTGGCGAGGAACTTCGCCGGGAAGCCGACCGCGGTGTGCACGCGGGGCAGGCCGATCCGCCGTCGCGGGCGGGTGATCCTCCAGATCTCCTTGGCGACGTCGTCCACGCTCAGCCGCACGCCCATCGTCTCCTGGCTGGTGCTGGTGTTGCCGGCGATCAGGTCGGTCTGCACCCACAGCGGCCACACCGCCTGGACGCGGATGCCCTCGCTGCGCCACTCGAGCTCGAGCGCCTCGGTGAGCCCGCGCACGGCGAACTTGCTGGCCGAGTAGGACGCGATCTCCGGCTGGCCGTAGATCGCCGAGGCGCTGCACAGGTT
>JAPSKJ010000183.1 GCA_031177735.1 Nocardioides sp. | reverse complement strand
GCCATCGGCTCCACCCGCGGCGGGCCCGATCCCATCTCGTTGGTGCTGGCCGGCGCTGCGGTGACCGCGCTGCTGATGGCGTTCACCCAGGCGATCGTGCTCCGTGACACCGAGACCCTCGACGCCTACCGCTTCTGGGCGGTCGGCTCCGTCTCCGGACGCGACATGGACGTGTTCTGGCAGGTGCTGCCGTTCATGCTCGTCGGACTCGCGCTCTCCGTCGTCAGCGCTCCGGGGCTGAACCTGATCCAGCTGGGTGACGACGTGGCGGTCTCGCTCGGCATGCACCCGCTGCGCCACAAGATCCTCGGCATCACCGCGGTCATGCTGCTCGCGGGTGCGGCCACTGCCGCCTGCGGCCCGATCACCTTCGTCGGCCTGGTCGTGCCGCACGTGGCCCGGCGGTTCGCCGGCGTCGACTACCGCTGGCTGGTGCCGTACGCCGCCTTCATCGGTGCGCTCCTCGTCGTGCTCGCCGACGTGCTGGGCCGGGTGGTCGTCCGCCCGGCCGAGCTGCAGGTCGGCATCGTGATGGCTCTCGTGGGCGGGCCGGTCTTCGTGATGATCGTGCGGCGGATGGGGGCGATCCGACTGTGAGCGAAGGCACGGTGAGCGAGGCCCGCACCGCGTCCCTCCCGCTCCGCGTCGGCCCGGCCTCGTGGCAGGTGCCGGTCCGCGCCGGCGTGGTGACCGCCCTGGGCCTGGCGCTGCTGCTCGTGCTGGTCGTGCTCGACATCGCCCTCGGCGACTTCGCGGTGCCGATCGGCGACGTGGTCGCGAGTCTCCTCGGCGGCGGCGACCCTGCGCAGCACTTCATCGTGCGCGAGCTGCGACTTCCCCAGACGGTCGTCGCCGTGCTCGTCGGCGCCGCGCTGGGCCTGTCCGGCGCGCTGACGCAGACCTTCGCCCGCAACCCGCTGGCCAGCCCCGACATCCTCGGCGTCACCGACGGCGCCTCGGCAGCAGCCGTCGCCGCGATCGTGCTGAGCGGGGCGAGCGGCTACGGCGGTGGCCTGGTCGCCGGCACGCTGCAGACCGTCGGTCTTCCCCTCGCCGCCTTGACCGGCGGCCTCCTCACCGCGGCACTCCTCTATGTGCTGTCCTGGCGCGGCGGCATCGAGGGCACCCGCCTGGTGCTCATCGGCATCGGCATCGGCGCGGCGCTCCTGGCGGTCACCGAGTGGCTGCTGGTGCAGGCCCGGATCCAGGACGCCGCCAGCGCCCAGGTCTGGCTCAACGGCTCCCTCACCTCACGCGGCTGGGACCAGGCCAAGCCGCTCCTCGTCGCACTCATCCTGCTGGTCCCCCTCAGCCTGCTGCTCGCGCGCCGGCTCAACGCCATGCAGCTCGGCGACGACAGCGCCCGCGGGCTGGGCGTGCGTCTGCAGTCGACCCAGCTGCTCACCCTGCTCGCCGCCGTCGGCCTCGCCGCCGTCTCGGTCTCGGCCGTCGGCCCGTTGGAGTTCGTCGCCTTCGTCGTGCCCCAGGTCGCCCTGCGGCTCACCGGCGGCTCGCGGCCGCCGATGCTCGCCTCCATGGTGTACGGCGCCTGCCTCGTCGTCGCCGCCGACCTGATCACCCGCGTGGTGCTGCCGTTCGCGCTGCCGGCGGGCCTGGTCACCGCCGCGATCGGCGCCCCCTACCTCATCTGGCTGCTCCTCCGTCGCAACAAGTTGGTGAGCGCATGACCCGCCTGCAGGCCCGCGGCCTGACCGTCGGCTACGGCGACCTCCCCGTCCTCCAGGGCGTCGACCTCGACATCGCCGAGGGGAAGGTCACCACCATCATCGGCCCCAACGGGTGCGGCAAGTCGACCTTGCTGCGCACGATGGCGCGCCTGCTCAAGCCGACTGCCGGGGAGGTGCTCCTCGACGGCGAGCCGATCCCCCGTCTGCACACCCGCGACATCGCCCGGCGGATGGCACTGCTGCCGCAGACGCCGGTCGCACCCGACGGGCTGCTGGTGCGTGACCTGGTCGGCCGCGGCCGCCATCCCCACCAGCGCTGGTTCCGGCAGTGGTCGCCCGACGACGAGCAGGTCGTCGACGAGGCGCTCGCCATGACCGACACCGTCTCGCTGCGCGACCGCCCGATCGACCAGCTCTCGGGCGGGCAGCGGCAGCGCGCGTGGATCGCCATGACCCTTGCGCAGGACACGCCGCTGATGTTGCTCGACGAGCCGACTACGTACCTCGACCTCGCCCACCAGGTGGAGGTGCTCGACCTGGTCAGCCGGCTCAACCGCGAGCGCGGGCGCACGGTGGTCATGGTGCTGCACGACCTCAACCTCGCCGCCCGCTACAGCGACCACGTGGTGGTGATGAGACAGGGCCGGATCGTGTGCTCGGGCAGCCCGGCGGAGGTGTTCACCGCAAGCACGCTCGACGACGTCTTCGGGCTCAGCGCCGATGTCCTCCACGACCCCCGCACAGGGCTGCCCGTGGTGGTGCCCATCTCGCACACGCCTGTCCCCGGCACCGAGCCTGTCGGCCCCGAGCAGACCGAAGGAGACCTGTCCCATGTCCCGCACCCCTGACCGTTGCCGCCTGCTGGCACTGCTCGTCGTGGCCTCCGTCGGCCTCCTCACCGCCTGCGGTGGGTCCTCCGAGGACGAGGCGGCCGACTCGCCGACCTCCGCCGCCAGCGCACCGTCGGGACCGTGGAGCTACGTCGACGGCCTCGGCCAGACCATCGAGCTCGCCGAGGTGCCGACCCGGATCGCCGCCTACGGAGACGCCGCTGCGGCCCTGATCGGGTTCGGCATCAAGCCGGTCGCGATCTTCCACTACGTCGATCCGGCCGACGACGCCACGTTCGAGGACGTCGACCTGGAGGGGATCGAGATCGTGGGCACGTCCTACGGCGAGATCGACGTCGAGCAGCTCGCCGCCACGCAGCCCGACCTGATCGTCACCACCTCTTACCAGGGCGAGACGCCGGACACGATGTACGGCTTCAAGGACAAGGCCCAGATCGACGCGATCCGCAAGATCGCACCGATCGCCGGGATCATGCAGACCGGCACCGCCGCAGACGTCATCAAGGCCAACGAGGCGCTCGCGGCCACCCTCGGCATCGACGTCGGGTCCGG
Organism: Nocardioides sp.; assembly: GCA_031177735.1. GTDB lineage: Bacteria > Actinomycetota > Actinomycetes > Propionibacteriales > Nocardioidaceae > Nocardioides. The sequence continues at coordinate 2,125 of JAPSKJ010000183.1, read as the reverse complement.
CAAGGTCGCCGAGGACAAGGCGGCCTTCGAGGCTGCCTCCCAGAAGCTGACGACCGCCGGCGAGACCGGCATCACCGTGCTGCCGATGTACGCCGAGGACGCCGGGGTCTACGTGGCCATCGCCAGGGACGAGCCGGCGCTGGCCTACTACCAGCAGCTCGGCGTCGACTTCGTCGAGACCGGCGGCCCGGACGACTACTACTGGGAGGAGCTGAGCTGGGAGAACGCGGACAAGTACGACCCGGACCTGATCCTCTACTCCGTCCGCGACTCCTACACACCCGAGCAGCTGATGGACCAGCCGACCTTCGCCCGGATGCCTGCTGCGCAGGCCGGGCAGCTGCACCCCTGGAAGTTCAAGTCGATGGACTACGCCTCGCAGGCGACCTGGATGAACGAGCTGGCCGAGGCGATCACCTCGGCCGAGGAAGTGAGCTGAACCCATGACCACTCCCACCCGCCGCCGCGCCCTGGCCGGTGTGCCCGCGCTGGTCCTGGCCGCGGTGCTCTCGGCCTGCGGCTCCTCCGACGCAGGCTCGGAGGCTGCCACGGAGGCCGGCACCGGCGACACCACCTCGTCGGGAGCCCTGCCGGTCACCATCGATCACAAGTACGGCACCACCGAGATCACCGAGGAGCCCGAGCGGATCGCCGTGGTCGGCGTCACCGAGCAGGACGCCCTGCTCGCACTGGGCATCTCCCCCGTGGCGACCACCCAGTGGCTCGACGACACCCCGGGCGCGATCTACCCGTGGGCGCAGGACGAGTTCGAGGCCACCGGCGCGGAGCTGCCGACCCTGCTCGACGCCACCAACGGCATCCCGGTCGAGGACGTCGCCGCGGTCCAGCCCGACCTGATCATCGGCATCTGGTCCGGCATGACGCAGGCGGAGTACGACCTGCTGTCGAAGATCGCTCCGACGCTCGCCCAGCCGGCCGACTACGCCGACTACGCCACGCCCTGGGAGGTCGGCACCGAGATCATCGGTGAGGCCGTCGGCAAGCCCGAGGAGGCGAAGGCGCTGGTCGAGGAGACCCTCGGCCTCATCGACCAGGCCGCGGCCGAGCACCCGGAGTTCGAGGGCAAGAAGGCTGCGGTCATCACGCCCTACGACGGCCTGTGGGTCTACGGCCCCACCGACGGCCGGGGCCGCCTGCTGGAGCAGCTCGGCTTCGTCTTCCCCGAGGCACTCGAGGACCCCGAGGCCGACTCGTTCGGCTGGGCACTGTCCTCGGAGCAGACCAGCAAGCTGGCCGACGTCGACGTGGTCGTGTGGATCGACCTCGCCAAGGCCGACGCGGGCATGACGCAGCTGTGGGAGCAGACGCCGACGTTCGCGGAGGGCCGCTACATCGACGTCAACCCGAGCAACGGCGCCTACTACGGCGGGCACAGCTTCGTCTCGCCGCTGAGCGTCCCCTTCATCCTCGAGCGCTACGTGCCGCAGCTCGCCGCGGCCGTGGACGGCGACCCGGCCACCGAGGTGCCGCCGGTCACCGGCTGAGCCCCCGCACGCGCGCAGGCCGGTGCACCCCGTCACGGCGGGTGCGCCGGCTTTCGCATTCTCGGCAGACGCCGGGCTCAGGGCCGCTCGCGGTCGACTCGAGCCGCGCCACCGAGCTCCGCGGAGAGTGCCACACCGCAGCGGGCGACGTATGCGCCGAGGTCATCGAGCCGCGCCCCGAGCCGGGACCTCGGCGCGCTCACGTTGAGCGCGGCGACGATCGTGCCGGTGGCGTCGCGCACCGGCGCCGAGGCCGCCACGACCCCCAGCTCGAGCTCCTCGTCGGAGATCGCGTAGCCGCGCTGCCGGATCCGCCCCAGCTCTTCGTGCAGCGAGGCCAGGTCGTGGACCCGCACGTTGTCGGCGGTCGGCTCCACCAGCACCGAGAACGGTCCTGGCGCGCCCGCCTCGCCCGGGTTGACCAGCGCGGCGTCGTGGCCGTGCGTGGCGTACCAGGCGTCCACCGACGGTCGGTCCCAGTCACTGATCAGCACTCGTCCCGACGGGGTCCGCCACGCGGCGGTCGTGGTGCCGGCCCAGCCGGACGTGCCGACCTCCTGGGGGCTGAGCTCGCTGACGAGCGTCAGCACGTTGCCGCCGCGCAGCACGCACAGGTGCGT
>JAPSKJ010000182.1 GCA_031177735.1 Nocardioides sp. | reverse complement strand
CCTTCTTGCACTCGCCAGGGGCGAGTGCTAAACATGAGATTGGCACTCTCAACAGGAGAGTGACAACACCGGACCGGTGACGTTGAGGTCCTCACTACCGGCGAGACGGGATCGCCGGCAGGAGGATCGGCCGTCGCGGGCAACCCATCGGGCCGGCCCAACAACTTCACGTGCGAAGGAATCGCAGGAGTTATGCCGAAGCTGATTGCTTTCAACGAGGAGGCCCGCCGCGGCCTCGAGCGTGGCATGAACACGCTCGCCGACGCGGTCAAGGTCACCCTCGGCCCCAAGGGCCGCAACGTCGTCCTGGAGAAGAAGTGGGGTGCCCCCACGATCACCAACGACGGTGTGTCCATCGCCAAGGAGATCGAGCTCGAGGACCCCTACGAGAAGATCGGCGCCGAGCTGGTCAAGGAGGTCGCGAAGAAGACCGACGACGTGGCGGGCGACGGTACGACGACCGCGACCGTCCTCGCCCAGGCCATGGTCCGCGAGGGCCTGCGCAACGTCGCCGCCGGCGCGAACCCGATGGGCCTCAAGCGTGGCATCGAGGCCGCCGTCGAGGCCGTGTCCGAGCAGCTGCTCAGCATGGCCAAGGACATCGAGACCAAGGAGCAGATCGCGTCCACGGCGTCGATCTCCGCTGCTGACCCCACCGTCGGCGAGATCATCGCCGAGGCGATGGACAAGGTCGGCAAGGAGGGCGTCATCACGGTCGAGGAGTCCAACACCTTCGGCCTGGACCTCGAGCTGACCGAGGGTATGCGTTTCGACAAGGGCTACATCTCGGCCTACTTCGTGACCGACCCGGAGCGGATGGAGACGGTCCTCGAGGACCCCTACATCCTCATCGCCAACCAGAAGATCTCCGCGGTCAAGGACCTCCTCCCGCTGCTGGAGAAGGTCATGCAGAGCGGCAAGCCGCTGCTGATCCTGGCCGAGGACGTCGAGGGCGAGGCGCTGTCCACCCTGGTCGTGAACAAGATCCGCGGCACCTTCAAGTCGGTCGCCGTCAAGGCCCCCGGCTTCGGTGACCGTCGCAAGGCCATGCTGCAGGACATCGCGATCCTCACCGGCGGCCAGGTCATCTCCGAGGAGGTCGGCCTCAAGCTGGACAACACCGGCCTGGAGCTGCTCGGCCAGGCCCGCAAGGTCGTCATCACCAAGGACGAGACGACCATCGTCGACGGTGCCGGTGACGCCGCCCAGATCGAGGGTCGGGTCAACCAGATCCGTGCCGAGATCGAGAAGTCGGACTCCGACTACGACCGCGAGAAGCTGCAGGAGCGCCTCGCCAAGCTGGCCGGCGGCGTGGCCGTCATCAAGGTCGGCGCGGCCACCGAGGTCGAGCTCAAGGAGCGCAAGCACCGCATCGAGGACGCCGTCCGCAACGCGAAGGCTGCCGTCGAGGAGGGCATCGTCGCCGGCGGTGGCGTCGCGCTCGTCCAGGCCGGCAACCAGGCGTTCGCCAAGCTCGAGCTCGAGGGTGACGAGGCCACCGGTGCCAACATCGTCCGCGTGGCGATCGAGGCCCCGCTCAAGCAGATCGCGATCAACGCCGGTCTCGAGGGTGGCGTCGTCTCGGAGAAGGTCCGCAACCTGGAGGCCGGTCACGGCCTGAACGCGGCGACCGGCGAGTACGTCGACATGATCGCCGAGGGCATCATCGACCCCGCGAAGGTCACCCGCTCGGCGCTGCAGAACGCCGCGTCGATCGCCGCGCTGTTCCTCACCACCGAGGCCGTCGTGGCCGACAAGCCCGAGAAGGCCGCCCCCGCCCCGGGTGGCGACGGTGGCATGGGCGGCATGGACTTCTGACAGGTCCACCTCCCGAACGGGCGGCCGTCGTGTCCCCGGCCGCCTGAACACCTGCAGGGCCCCGCTCCTCGGAGCGGGGCCCTGCTTGCATGTTCCTTCGTTCGTCCGTCCGCCCGCCTGCCGGCCATCCACCCGCGCCTACCCGGGCCGTGCCACGCTGGTGCCGTGGACGACCAGGACCGGCGCGAGCGCTTCGACGCGGTGGTGCGCGAGTGCGTGGAGCCGCTGCGCCGCTTCCTGGTCCGGCGCACCGATGCGGCCACCGCCGACGACGTCCTCGGTGACACGTTGCTGGTCGCGTGGCGCCGCTTCGAGGACCTGCCCGAGCAGCCGCTGCCCTACCTCTACGGAGTCGCGCGCAACTGCCTGGCCAACGCGGAGAGGGCGGTACGCCGCCGCGACCGCCTGACCGCGAGGCTGGCCGAGCAGCGGCCCGGTCCGCCACCGGGCGGCGGCGCCGTCGCCGAGGCGATGGACCGGCTCAAGCCCGAGGACGCCGAGCTGCTGCGCCTGTGGGCGTGGGAGCAGCTGACCCCGCCGGAAGTGGCCACGGTCCTCGGGATCAGCGTGAACGCCGCCAGCATCCGGCTCACCCGCGCGCGGCAGAAACTCCGTGAGGAGCTGCGAAAGATCGGGTTGCCGGGCGGACATGAAGGGTTGGGAGAAGGAGGAAGCCGTGTACGACGGTGAAGACACCGAGCTGCGGGCGCGGCTCAAGCAGGCGGACCCGGCTTCCTTCCTCCCGCCACTCGGCCCGGAGCGGGTCGCCGCCCTGCTCGACGGCGCGACGGCCCCTTCCGCGGAGCTGGTCCACCTCGACGAGGCCCGAGCCGGCCGCCGGCAGCAGGGCTGGCTCGTCGCCGCTGCCGCTGCGGTGGTGCTGATCGGCGTCGGCGCCTTCGTGGCGACCGACCCGGGTCAGGACGAGGTGGACCTCGCGGCGCCGGAGCCGGAGCAGACCGAGCTGGTGCTGCCCACAGCCGTCGGGAAGTGCCTCCCTGCGACTGCGGAGGCCGTGGCCGACAAGGAGCTGGTCTTCGCCGGCACCGTCACCGCGGTCACCGACAGCGCCGCCACCCTGGTCCCCACCGACGTCTACGCCGGCGCCCCGTCCGACACCGTCTCGGTGATCCAACCGCCGAGCAGCCCCACGCTCGACGGCGGCTTCACCTTCACCGTCGGTGAGGCCTTCCTGATCGCCGCGACGGGCGGTCAGGTGGTCGGATGCGGGCTGAGCGGTCCCGCGACCCCGGCGCTGCAGACTCTCTACGCCGAGGCGTTCGCGCAGTGAGCGGCACGGTGCACGGGCTGCTCCTGGCCGCGGGTGCCGGGCGCCGGATGGGCATGCCCAAGGCGCTCGTCCGCGACGCCGACGGTGAGCCGTGGATCCTGCGCGCTGCCGAGACGCTGCGCCAGGGCGGCTGCGAGGAGATCACGGTGGTGCTCGGTGCCGCCGTCGAGGACGCCCTGCCACTGCTGGAGGGCACCGGCGTCGACGTGGTCGTCGCCCACGACTGGGCCGCCGGGATGGGCGCGTCGTTGCGCGCCGGCCTGGCCGCCCTCCCCGCCAGCGCCACCGCGGCGCTGGTGCATCTGGTCGATCTGCCCGACGTCGGCCCCCAGGTCGTCGCTCGGGTAATCGGGTCGGGAGCTCCGGACGGGTTGGTCCGTGCGGCGTACAGCGGAGTTCCCGGCCACCCCGTCCTCATCGGCCGTGACCACTGGTCCGGCGTGCGCGAGACAGCGCACGGCGACCAGGGGGCGCGTCGCTACCTCGCCACACACCCCACCGTCCTGGTCGAGTGCGGCGATCTGGCGAGCGGCGCCGACGTGGACAGCCTGGCCTGCTGAGCATCTCGACCGGAGGGGCCGTGCGAGATGCTCAGCAGGTCGGCGCGGTGGTCCGCACGTCCGGTCCCGCCCGGCGGCCAACCGCTGGCCAACCCGGCGCCAACGCGGTGCGGGCTAGATTGCGGTTATGGAGCACCTCTCCACTGCCGAGCTGACCGACCGGTTGGCCGCCACCGGTTACCTCGCCGACGAGGCGCTCGCGACCGTCGCCTTCCTGGCGCTGCGGATGCAGCGGCCACTGCTGCTGGAGGGAGAGCCGGGCACGGGCAAGACGGCGCTGGCCGAGGCGATCGCCACCGCGCTCGACCTGCCGCTCGTCCGGCTGCAGTGCTACGAGGGCATCGACGCCAGCCAGGCGCTCTACGACTGGGACTTCCCCCGCCAGATCCTGCACCTGCGTGCCCTCGAGGCGGCCGGCGTGGGTGCCGACGCGGAGGAGACCGAGAAGAGCCTGTACGACGAGCGCTTCCTGCTCGCCCGGCCGGTGCTGGCCGCCCTGCAGCGCAGCCCCGCGGTGCTGCTCGTCGACGAGGTCGACCGGGCCGACGACGAGTTCGAGGCGTTCCTGCTCGAGGTGCTCTCGACCTATCAGGTGTCGATCCCCGAGCTCGGCACCGTGGCGGCCGCCGTGCCCCCCGTCGTCGTGCTGACCTCCAACCGCACCCGGGAGCTCCACGACGCGCTCAAGCGGCGCTGCCTCTACCACTGGATCGACCACCCGGGCCTCGAGCGGGAGGTGGAGATCGTGCGATCGCGTGCGCCGGAGGTCTCCGGTGAGCTCGCCCGCCAGGTGGTCACGGTGGTCCAGCAGCTGCGCGACCAGCAGGGGCTGCAGAAGCCGCCCGGCGTCGCCGAGACGCTCGACTGGGCCCGGGCACTGTCCTACCTGGGCTGCGTCGACCTCGACCTCGCCACTGCTGCGGCGACGCTGGGCGCGTTGGTGAAGTACCGCGAGGACGCCGACCGCGTCCGCGCCGCTCTCGATCGGCTGCTCGGATGAGCCTGACCACCCACGAGGCCGACGAGATCCTGCTCGGGTTCGCCCGGGCGCTGCGGGCCGCCGGCGTCCGGGTCACTCCCGACCGCGCCCAGGGCTACCTCGCGGCGGCGGCCCTCGTGGGCCTGGCGGACCGGCGCGGCGTCTACACCGCGGGCCGGGCCACGCTGTGCGCCGGACCGGACGACCTCGAGCGCTACGACCAGGTCTTCGAGGCATGGTTCGGCTCCCGTGACGGGCTGCCCCGCCCACGCCCCCCGCGGGAGAGCTCCGTGCTCGCCAGCTCCACCGGACTCGAGCTGGAGGAGGCGGGCAACGGCGGACCGGACGCCGAGGAGGAGGCGGTCCGGGCCGCCGCGAGCGCGACGGAGGTGTTGCGGCACCGCGACATCGCGCAGCTCAGCAACAGCGAGAAGGCCCGACTGGCCGCACTGTTCGGCTCGCTGGCACCCCGCAGCCCGCGGCGGCGTACCGCCCGCCATCACGCCTGGCACCGCGGAGAGATCGACGCCTCCCGCACGCTGCGCTCCTCGCTGCGCCGGATGGGCGAGCCGGGCGACCTCGCCTGGCGGCGCCGCGGCAC